>CADAGW010000138.1 GCA_902787475.1 uncultured Eubacteriales bacterium | reverse complement strand
TCCTTAAACAGGGTGTCCAGGGGCTCTATCACCCGGCGGTGGAACAGGCTGTCCTCCGGCATGCCGCCCACGTTGTGGTGGCTCTTGATGGTGGCGGAGCCGCCCAGGCCGCTCTCCACCCGGTCGGGGTATATGGTGCCCTGCAGAAGGCACTTGGCCCCGGTCTTGGCGGCCTCCTCCTCGAACACCCGGACGAACAGTTCCCCTATGATCTTTCTTTTTTTCTCCGGGTCGGTGACCCCGCAGAGGGCTTGAAGGAACCGTTCGCTGGCGTCCACGTGGACGATGGGCAGGCCCAGGTTGTGCCGGTAGGTGTCCATCACCTGCCTGGCCTCATCCTTTCTGAGAAGGCCGTGATCCACGAACACGCAGGTGAGCTGGCCCTTTTGAAGGGCCCGGTCCGCCAGCACGCAGGCCACAGACGAGTCCACGCCGCCGGATAGTCCGGCCACCACCCTGTCGCTTCCCGCTTCCCGGCGGATCCGCTCCAGCATGGATCCGATCTGGTCCTCCGCCCGGTAGCCGCCCTCGCATCCGCACACGCCGAACACGAAGTTGTGAAGCATCCGCCGGCCCTCCAGGGTGTGGTTCACCTCCGGGTGGAACTGGACGCCGTAGCGGGCCTTGCCTGCGCAGGAGAACGCCGCCACGGGGCAGTGGTCGGTGTGGGCGTCCACATGAAAGCCCTCCGGCGGGCGCATGACCCGGTCCGTGTGGTTCATAAACACCGCCGTCACCGGGGAGACGCCCTCAAACAGGACGCCGCCGTCCACCGTCAGATCCACGTGGCCGTACTCCCCCGCCTCCGCCGTGCGCACCTCGCCGCCGTAGCGGTAATTGAGCAGCTGCATGCCGTAGCATATGCCGAGCACGGGCACGGGCAGAGCGTCCAGGGCCTCTTTGGATATGGTGGGCGAGCCGCTGTCGTATACGCTGTTGGGCCCGCCGGTGAGGATCACGCCCTTGAGGCTCTCGTCCAGCCAGGTCTCCTCCGGGGCGTTGTAGGGCAGGATCTCGCAGTATACCCCCATCTCCCGCACCCGGCGGGCGATGAGCTGGTTGTACTGTCCCCCAAAGTCCAATATGATGATTTTTTCCTTCACAGGCACATCCCCTTCCATGGCCGAAGCAGGGCGGGGAGAGAGATAGCCCCTCCCCCAAGGAATGGCTTATTGTATCACGGATATATACATGTTTTTATGTATTGGGCGTTGCGTTTGGATTAGGCCCGGGCATACATTTCGTAACCGCCCGCATCGACGGGGAACACGGCGTGTCCGTCTTTGTCCACCGTCACGGCCTCCCCGGTCAGCACGTTTTTCCACTCTCCGGCAAATTCGGGGGAAAGAAACGTCTCCCTGCCGCCGTGATCGTTTCCCACAAAGAGATATACCGGCTGGCCGTCAAGGCGCAGGCTGTCCACCCTTAGGGACGATTTCGCCTCCGGCTCCACGCCGGCCATGCGGGCGAACTGGGCCAGCAGCTCGCCGTTGCCTCCGCCGTAGCCCAGCAGGGTGCCCACAAGGATCGCCTTGCCCTTTCCGTACTGATTCACCGTCACCGCCGTCCTGCCGTCCTCAAAGGCGTACAGCGCCCGGGCGGTGGTGGGGATCAGCTCCTCCTCGAAACGGACTCCGCAGCCCACGGGCAGCGGGGTTTTTTCCTTCATTTCTACCCGGCCCTCCGCGCAGCCGAACACCCGGTCAAAGCCGTAGCCGGGCATCCTGGCGGAGTGAAGCCCGTCCTCGTCCCGGTAGCCGCCGAAGAAGCACTCCGCCGCCAGGGTCCCGCCCGCCTCCACGAAGGAGGCGAGCTTGTTTGCCACGTCCTGGCGCATATAGTAGGGTATGGGCATATAGATCAGATCGTAGGGGGCGTCCACCTCCACGAACCGGTCGTAGGAGATCACGTCGCAGCTGTAATTCTGCCCGTAGAAGGCCCTGAACGCGCCACGGAGGGACTGTATCTGGCGTAGTCCAGCCAGTATTCCGGCGTGCCGTCCAGCTTCGTCATGCCCCAGGCCGGGGCCTCGTAGCCTATGCGCTCCGCCCGGTACTGCCAGAACAGAAAGCCCTTCACGCCCCGGGACAGGGGGATGAATATGTGCCGCTTGAAGTCGTCGAAGGAGGGCAGGCGGGGCCGGGAGAGGGTGGTGCCGCCGATGGCGTGGATCTCCGAATTGATCACCGTCTTGCCCCGGGCGGCGGAGGTGTTCACCGCCGCGGCGAAGGGATCGGAGCCCAGGGAGCTGCCGAACAGGTCGCAGTCCTTCTGGAGCTTGTATTCGTCGGAGGCGGTGGCCACGTAGTTAAAGTAGGGCCGGGGCACGGTGTGGCACATCACAGGGTGGGCAGCGTCCACCGAGCGCACCGCCTCCGCCCGCATGTGAAGCTCGTTTTGAAGGGTGTCCGCGAAGAAGGTGCGAAAATCCACCATGGGCTTGTAGGCCATCTCGTAGCGGGGCAGGCAGATGTCCTCAAACCGCTCGTAGGCCCCGTGCCAGGCGGCCTCCAGGGCCTCGGGGGTCTTGTATTTTTCCTTGAGCCAGCCGATAAACGCTTCCCGGCACCGGTCGCAGTAGCACAATAGGTCGTCCCTGACCGGCTTTCTGGTCAGCCCGCCCATGGACAGCTCCGGCTCGTTCCACACGTCCCAGCACAGAAGGGCCGGATGATCTCCCAGCTGGCGGGCCGCTTCCTGTAAAAACGCCTGCCGGAGGGCCCGGGCCTCTTTGTGATGGTAGCAGGTGGTGGACTGATGCCGCATCACCTTTCCCGAGGAGGTGACCATGGACACGTCCGGGTATTTTTGATACAGCCAGCCCGGCGGGACGCCGAATATGGGGTTGATCACCGCCTTCATGCCGTGCTTTGCGCACAGGTCCAGCAGCTCCTTCCCGTCGGAAAAGTCGTACTGATCCTCCCCGCGCTGGTTGGCCTTCCACAGGAGCATGAACTTGATGGTGTCAAAGCCCGCGGCCTTCATATTGGCCAGATCCCGGTCCCAGTCCGCCCGCAGGGGCGTGGGGTAGCGGTAATACTGGGAGCCAAAGGGGATGTGATCGAAGGAAAAAGACATATGCGCACCCTCCCTATACCGGTTGTGACCCGCTTTGTAGTGTACAGCGGAGGGCCGGGGCTGTCAATACCACAAAATTTTCAAATCTGTCCCACATATTACGTAATTTATTTGTTAAATGCTACAATTTGCCATTGCCATCGTCATACTTTTGTAATATAATACGGGAGCAACAGGGAAATCATTACAGAATTATTTCAGCGAAGGAGAATCACCATGAGAAACGTGAACGCGGGCGCCCTGAAAAAGGTACTGGCCATCCTCTTCGTATTCGTCTTTTTCTGCTCCAGCGCGCTGGCCTCCTCTGTGGGCTACGTGAACTGCTCCTCTCTGGTGGTCCGCTCCTCCGCCTCCACCTCCGCCAAGAAGCTGGGCACCCTGTCCCAGGGCACCAAGGTGAAGGTCATATCCACCGCCAAGGGCTGGGCCCGCATCTCCTACAACGGCAAGACGGGCTACGTGTCCACCAAATACCTGTCCAAGTCCTCCGGCTCCAAGACCACGGCCGCCGTGTCCAACGGCTCCAAAACCGTGGCCGTGGCCCGCACCAAGGGGTACGTGAAGACCTCCTCCTACCTCTACCAGAGCGCGTCCGCCTCCTCCACCAAGCTGGGGGTGCTCACCAAGGGCTCTCCGGTGTACGTGGTGGGCAAAAACGGCTCCTTCCGGAAGGTGCAGACCTCCACGGGCCTGACGGGCTATGTGAAGGCGGGCAACCTGGGCAAGGCCTCCCGCGCCGCCTCCGCCAAAACCTCCAAGTCCTCTAAGGTGGTGTCCATCGCCCGGTCCCTGCTGGGCAAGCCCTACGTCACCGGCGATTCCGGCCCCAGCGCCTTCGACTGCTCCGGCCTGACCTACTACGTATACAGCAAGGTGGGCGTGTATCTGAACCGCAACGCCCAGAGCCAGGGCTACAACAACGGCGCCAAGATATCCAAGGCCAACCTGCGGGTGGGCGACCTGGTGTTCTTCAATACCGAGGAGCATGACGGCGACCTGTGCGACCACGTGGGCGTGTATCTGGGCAGCGGGCTGTTCCTGCACGCCTCCTCCGCCGCCGGGCGGGTCATCATCAGCAGCATGAGCATGGGCTATTACGCCAGGGTGTTCTCCTGGGGCCGCCGGGTGCTCTGATCCCTATGCCATTCCCCTACTCCCCATCTTCATAGCGCACGCCGCCGGAGAGGATCATGCTCTCCGGCGGCGCGTTTTTGGGGCTTGGGGGCGGATCGCTTCACCGCTTCGCAATGACATGTGCGGTAAAGCCGTCATCGCGAGACGGCCCGAAGGGCCGGTGAAGCAATCCGTTCCCCTGTACTCATTATATTACACCGCCTGGGACAGGGTGGGCGCGGCGGGTATGCCCAGGGCCAGAAGCACCTCCTCCACGGCGGACACGGGCACGATGTCCAATTCCCGCCGTACCTCCGGGGCCACGTCCTTTAGGTCCTCCACGTTGTCCCGGGGGATGAACACCCGCCTGACCCCCGCTCTCTGGGCGGCCATCAGCTTTTCCGGCAGGCCGCCTATGGGGTTCACGTCCCCCTGCAGGGACACCTCCCCGGTCATGGCCACGCTGGGCGGCACGCTGACCCCGGTGACCAGCGAGGAGAGGGCGGTGGCCAGGGTGATGCCGGCGGAGGGGCCGTCCTTGGGCGTGGCCCCGTCGGGCACGTGGATGTGAAGGTCGTGTTTCTCCAGCGCCTCCGCCGCGTCCGGCAGCATGGCTTTGATCAGGCTCACGGCGATCTGGGCGGACTCCTTCATCACGTCGCCCAATTGGCCCGTGACGGTGATCTTGCCGCTGCCCCGGGTCAGAAGGGTCTGGATGTAGAGTATGTCGCCCCCCACCGGCGTCCAGGCCAGGCCGGTGACGATGCCGGGCTTGGAGGTCTGAGGCACTTTCTTTCGGCGCACGGGGTTCATGTCCATGTATTCCGCCAGGTTGTCCTCGTTCACCTCCAGGTGGGCCTCCCGGTCCTCCACCAGGGCCACGGCGGCGCTGCGGCACAATTGATCCATCCTCTTTTTGAGGCCCCGCACACCGGCCTCCCGGGTGTAGTCCTCGATCACCGCGTCGATGGCCCCGTCGGTAACGGTGAGCCCGCCATCGGGCACGCCCACGGCCTGCATGGCCCGGGGCAGCAGGTGCTCCCTGGCGATCCTGTGCTTCTCGATGGGGGTATAGCCCTGGAAGCGGATCACCTCCATGCGGTTTAGAAGGGGCTCGGGTATGGTGTCCAGCGTGTTGGCGGTGCAGATAAACAGCACGTTGGACAGATCGAAGGGCACGTTCAGGTAATGATCGGTAAAGGAGAAGTTCTGCTCCGGGTCCAGCACCTCGAGAAGCGCGCTGGCCGGGTCGCCGTTGTAGCTCTGGGAGAGCTTGTCCACCTCGTCCAGCACCATCACCGGGTCGTTGGCCCCGCATTTGTGGATGCCGTCTATGATCCGGCCGGGCATGGCGCCGATGTATGTGCGCCTGTGGCCCCGTATATCCGCCTCGTCCCGGACGCCGCCCAGGGACACCCGCACGTATTCCCGGCCCAGCGCTTTGGCGATGGATTCGCCGATGCTGGTCTTGCCCGTGCCCGGCGCGCCCACGAAGCAGAGTATGGAGCCGGTCTGCTTTCCCTTGAGCCGCATCACGGCGATCTGCTGGAGGATCCGCTTTTTCACCTTGTCCAGGCCGGAGTGGTCCTGATTGAGGGCCGAGCGGGCCTGATCCATAGAGATCTCCCTGGCCTCCGCCTTTTTCCAGGGCAGGCTGGTCAACAGATCCAGCCAGTCGGTGAGCATGCCCGCCTCGGGGCTGTTGGCCCCCTCGCCCTTGAGGCGGGAGAGCACCTTGCGGCCCTCCTTGAGCGCCGCCTCGTTCATGCCCGCCTCCTCCAGCTTGATCTCCAGCCTTCTGGTCTCGGACACGTTCTCCGGGTGCATCTCGTCCAGCTCCTTTTGCAGATACTCGATCTGCTTTTTGATGGCGGACTCCCGGTACAGCTTTTCGTGATCCTCCTGCTGGCGGCTCTGGGCCTCGCTCTGCACGTCGGCCATTTCAAGCCCCTCCATGAGGAGCCGCTCCACCCCGTCAAGCCTGGCGGACAGGCTGTCCTCGGCCAACAGGGCATACCTGTCTTCCGCGGGAGTGTCGAGCCAGGGCGACATGGCCGCCGCCACCGTCCACAGATTGTCCCAATGGGCGGCCAGACCCCGGATCATGTCCTCCCACTGCTTGCCCCGGGCGAAGGCCAGTATCCTGTCCTTTACCTCCGTGAGCTTGCGCTTTTCCGTCTCCGGGTCCAGATCGTCCCTGTCCGGGCGGCGGGACAGGGTCATGCTGAAGCTCCTGTCCCGGAGCATGGCGATCTCTTCGATATTGACCCGGTTCTGTACGTCTATGGCCATATAGCCCGCGTCGTTGATCTGGGCCACCACGCCCGCCGCGCCGATGGGCATAAAGCTGTCGGCGGTGAGGGCCTGCCGGGGCTGCTCCTCCTTCTGGATCAGCAGCGTGACCTTTTCTCCCATGACCGGGGCCTTTCCGGACAGCTCCTGATAGACCCGGCTCTGAAGCCATACCCGGGCGCCGGGCAGGGCGATGATATGATACAGCGGCATGACAGACATGTGCTCGCCTCCTTATTTCATTGACAGATGTCAAGTTTATTGAATCATACAACATACCTTGACATTTGTCAAGTGGTTTGATATACTATTTACATTCACAAGGGGGAGAGGCCTATGTATCGGGGCACCAACAAGACGGCCCTGGGATCCCAGCGGCAGATCGCCCGGGCGATGATGGCGCTGCTGCGGGAGAAGCCCTATGAGAGAATCACGGTGAGCGAGCTGTGCCGGGAGGCGGATATATCCCGCCAGACGTTTTACACCCTGTTCACCAGCCGGGAAAACGTGGTGGTATTTACCCTGCGGGCGGGGGATTTTGACGCGCCGGAGATGGACAGTGTAGAAAAGGAATGCGGGGGCAGTATGCCCCTGACCCTTCTGTGCCGGGCGTACAGCGAATATCTTCTTAAGAACCGGGATCTGATCAAGCTTCTGGTGGACAATCACATCGACTATCTGCTCTACGACAGCTTTTTCGAGTCCATGGATCAGTGCCTGTGCTTTCTGCCCCAGGCGGATCCCTGCACCCGCAGCTACGCGGCCAGCTTTTACGCGGGGGGCATTGCCTGCGTGGCCCGGCGCTATGCCCAGGAGGGGTGCTCGGCCACGCTGGAGGGCCTTCAGGCGCTCCTTCACACCCTTCTCTCCGGCGGACTGTTTTAAGGAGGCCCTGCCATGAAGCGAAAGACGGCCAAGGAGATACTGGCGGATTCCTTTTTGGAGCTGGCGGGCCAGGTCAGCGTAGACAAGATCACCGTAAAGGCCATCGTGGAGAACTGCGGCTATTCTCAGGCCACCTTCTACCGCCAGTTCAAGGACAAATACGACCTGATCGCCTGGGAGTATTCCCGGCGCGTCAGTGCCATTATGGACCGCGTTGGCGCGGGCGAGTACCCCTGGCGGCAGACCACCCTGGAGGGGGCCCTCTATTTCCAGTCCCACCGGGAGTATCTGGCCAATCTGTTCATGCACACCACGGGCCTTGACTCCTTCGTGTTCCATATGGTGGAGCTCAATTACCGGCACCTGCGGGACTGTGTCGTCCGGGCCCTGGGCGGCGAGATGCCCGACGA
>CADAGW010000137.1 GCA_902787475.1 uncultured Eubacteriales bacterium | reverse complement strand
TGTTGCCCGGCAGGCAGCCGCGGACGTCGCTTTCCCGCTGGTCCACCTCCACGTGGAATTTGCGGCCGGTGAACACCAGGCCGAAGCCCACCGCCACGCCCACCAGGGCGATGACCAGAGTGGTGATGAGTATGATCTGCACTTCCCTCGACCTCCTTTAAAACGACAGGCCCGAGAAGCCCATGAACGCGATGGACATCAGCGCCGCGGAGATGAGTACGATGGGCGCGCCACGAAGGGGAGCGGGAATGTCCTCTTCCTTGATGCGGCCCCGGATGCTGGCCAGGAGCACGATGGCGATGGTGTAGCCCACGGCGGTGCCAAAGCCGGAGAGGACGCTCTGGATGAAATTGTAGCCGTCCTGCACGTTGGTCAGGGCCACGCCCAGCACCGCGCAGTTGGTGGTGATCAGGGGCAGGTATATGCCCAGGGCCTTGTATATGGCCGGGGACTTCTTTTTGAGGAACATCTCCACGATCTGCACCAGGGCGGCGATGACCAGTATGAATACGATGGTCTTCATAAAGTCAAGGCCCAGGGGGCCCAAGACGTAGTCGTAGAGCAGGCTCGACACCGCGGAGGCGATGGTGATGACGAATATCACCGCGCCGCCCAGGGACAGGGAGGCCTTCATCTGCTTGGACACGCCCAGGAAGGAGCAGATGCCCAGGAACTGGTTGAGCACCACGTTGTGGATAAGGGCGCTGCCGATGACGATCATGATGAGGCTCTTCATGACTTTTTCACCTCCCCGGAGGATTCACAGGCCGCGGTGCACCCGGCGCAGTGGCCGTCGCAGCCGCTCTCCACCAGCTTTTTCTGGCGGGTCTTGATGCCCAGGGCGTTCATCACGGCGATGATGGCCGCCATGACCAGGAAGGCTCCCGGAGGCTGTACGAAAATGCCGATGGCGGACGCGCCCTCTGGCAGAAGCTGTACGCCGAAGGCGGTGCCGTTGCCAAGGATCTCCCGAAGGAGGCTCACCACCAGCAGGGCCGCCGTAAAGCCCAGGCCCATGCCCACCCCGTCCATGACGGAGAGGAGCGGGTCGTGCTTGTTGGCGTAGGCCTCGGCCCGGCCCAGTATGATGCAGTTGACCACGATCAGGGGGATGTATATGCCCAGGGCCTCGTAGAGAGAGGGAAGGTACGCCTGGATGAGCAGCTCCGCCACGGTGACCAGGGAGGCCACGATGACGATGTAGGCCGGAAGGCGCACGTCGTCGGGGATGGTCTTGCGCAGGAGGGAAATGACCAGGTTGGACAGGATCAGCACCGCCGTGGTGGACAGGCCCATGCCGATGCCGTTTAAGGCCCGGGTGGACACCGCCAGGGCGGGACACATGCCCAGCATGAGGATCAGCGTGGGATTTTCCCGGACGATGCCGTTGTAGATCCGCTCCCAATATTTTTTCATATCACTTCGCCTCCTCGATCACAGAGTGATAGAAGTCCAGCGCCGCGTTGACCGCGTTGACCACGGCCCCGGAGGTGATGGACGCGCCGGACACGGCGTCGATGCCGTCGGGGCTGTTGTTGGAGGCGCTGGCCTTGTAGAGCACGAACTGGTCGGCGGCCTTGCCCTCGAACTGGCTCATGAAGTCCGGCTCGGTGCACCGCATGCCCATGCCGGGGGTCTCGTTGATCTCGGTGTAGGAAATGCCGTTTACCATGCCCTCGGAGGAGACGCCCACCACCAGGGTGATGTCGCCGTCGAAGCCGTCGGCGCTGGTGACCCGCACCACGTGGCCCACGGTGCCGCCATCCGGAGACAGGCCCCGCATGGCCTCCCGGATGTAGACCCGGCCGTAGCCCGTGCCGTAGGGCTGGCCGTTTAAGTCCTCGATGGCCTGGTCCACGGAGGTAATGGAGATAAAGGAGTCCGCCTCGGGGCACACCACCCGGTAGGAGGCGGCGTTGGCGGCCCGCTGCTGCTCGTCTATGGTGCCCTTGGTCATGACGTAGACGCCGCTCAATGCCACGCCGGCGATGAGGGCGATGGCGGTAAGGACCATCACCGGGCGGGGGATGCGCTGAAATACGCTCCGCCTGTCGCCGGAGAGGAGCCGCTGGGCGCGCCTGCGGTAGGCGAAGGGCTTGGAGATGATGTAGGTGTCGATCAGGGGCACGAACAGGTTGCCGATGATGATAGAGTAGCTGAAGGAGTCCGCCGTGCCGCCGTAGACCCGGAACAGGCCCCCCAGGCCGCCGATGAGCAGGCCGTATATGGTCTGGCCCAGCCGGCTGACGGGGGAGGTGACGTAGTCGGTGGCCATGAAGAAGGCGCCCATGACCACGCCGCCGCCGCACAGGTGGGCCAGCAGGAATTTGGGATCAAAGCCCTGGCCGCCCAGAAGGGCCATGCACAGGGTAAAGCCGCCCAGGACCGAGAAGCAGATCTGGCCGTGGATGATGTCAAACGCCCACAGGGCCAGGCCGCCCACCAGGAGCGCCAGCACGGAGCCGCCGATGACGCCGCTGGCGGTGCCAAGGAACATCTGACTGATGTTCACCGCCTTGCCGCTTAGCAGCAGGGCCATGGGGGTGGCGGTGGTGACCCCGTCCACCTGGAAGGTGGACATGGCGTGGCCGAAGGAGATGAGCAGGAAGCACCGGCCCGCCAGGGCGGGGTTTATAAAGTTTTTGCCCAGGCCGCCGAAGCAGCACTTGACCACGATGATGGCGAACACGCTGCCCAGGGGCGGCAGGTACAGCGGCACGCTGGGCGACAGGGACAGGGCCAACAGAAGCCCCGTCACCACGGCGCTTCCGTCCTTCCAGGTGTCGCCCTTGCGGGCCAGCTTGTCGAACACGAATTCGGCGGCCACCGCCGAGAGGACGCAGGAGAGTATGATCCACAATGCGTGCAGGCCGTTGACCGCCACGCCCACGATGGAGGCGGGCAGAAGGGACAATACCACGCACCGCATGATGTAGGAGGTGGACCACCGGTCCCGAACGTGGGGGCTGGAGGAAAGGTTCAGCGCTGTGTTCATTTTTTGCCTCCTGCCTCGGCGCGCTTGCGCGCCAGGATTTCCGCCTTGGTCTGCTTGAAGGCCTGGGTGAGGGGCCGCTTGGCCGGGCACACGTAGGTGCAGGAGCCGCACTGTATGCACTCAAGGCCGTAGAGCTTTTCTTCGTAGCGCTTCATGTCGCCCATGAGCACCGCCTCGGCCATCAGCTGGGGCAATAGGCCCATGGGGCACACGGTGGTGCACCGGCCGCAGCGAAGGCAGGAGGTCTCGATATTCTGCGCCGCCTCGCTGGGATCCTCGCTGAGGAGGGTCAGGCCGTTGTTCTGCTTTTGGACGGGGACGTCCAGGGTGGGCATGGAGATGCCCATCATGGGGCCGCCGCAGAGGGCTTTTTTCAGAGCGACGCCGTCCTTGAGGCCCCCGGAGGCCTCGAGAAGCTCCGAAAAGGAGGTGCCGTCCCGGACGATGTAGTTGCCGGGGTTTTTGGCCGCGTCGCCGGTGAGGGTGAGGCAGTGGGCATAGAGGGGCTCGCCGTAGACCACGGCCCGCTCTATGGCGTAGAGAGTGCCCACGTTTTCCACGATGCAGCCCACGTCGGCGGGGAGCCTGGTGACGGGGAAGTCTATGCCGGCCACCACCTGTATGAGGCTCCGTTCTCCGCCCTGGGGGTATTTGGTCTTGAGGTCCCGGACGGTGATCTTTTCGTGTCCCTGGGCGGCGGCGCGCATGGCGGATATGGCCTCGGGCTTGTTCCGCTCGATGCAGATGACGCCCTGGGCATTGGGGAAGAGGCGGAGGGTGATCTCAAACCCCTCCACGATGGCATCCGCCCTGGTGCGCATCAGCTGGTCGTTGCCGGTCAGATAGGGCTCGCACTCCGCGCCGTTGGCGATGACATAGCGGATGGCGGAGGGGTCCTTGGGCGAGAGCTTGACGTGGGTGGGAAAGCCCGCGCCGCCCAGGCCCACGATGCCCGCGTCCCGCACCCGGGAGACGATGTCCGCGGGCGTGAGGGCAGATATGTCCTGCCGGGCCGTATAGTCGGAAAAGGGGGTGAACTGGCCGTCGTTGGCCACCACCACGCAGTCCATCATGGCGCCGGTCAGGGTCTTGCGCTTTTCCACACCCTTGACCGTGCCGGAGCAGGAAGAGATGATCCGGGCGGATACGAAGCCGTCCGCCTCGGCCAGGGGCTGGCCCACCAGCACGGAGTCGCCCTTGGCCACCAGGGGCCGGGCGGGCTTGCCGATGTGCTGCTGCAGGGGAAACACCATTTCGCCCCGGGGGAGAAAGTCTACCAGCGGGGCCTCACGGCTCAGATCCTTGTGATCCTTCGGGTGCACGCCGCCCCGAAATGTGTCCTTCAGCATCCTCGACTCTCCTTTGACGCTTGTTCTATGGCCGGCACCGCGCCAGCGCCAGGCAAACCGGGGGCAGGCCCCGGGGGAAAGATATATTCCTGAGTCATTATAGCATATGGCGGTGGCTTTGTAAATGGATATGAGCCGGATTTTACGAAGCGGGAAGGGAAAAGAAGAGAAGTATTGAAATCGGATGAAAAATATGGTATAGTGCAGGCAGGAGAGACAGTCGCAGCGGGTTGGGCCGATTCTGTATCACCATGGCGGGAACGGATTGCTTCGTCACTTCGTTCCTCGCAATGACACTGCGGTTTTCATGTCATTGCGGGACGGGTGAAACAGGCAGGGCGATCCGCGCCTATGGTTTCAAAGTCAAACCGCATCAGGGAAAAGGAGACAGGCGTATGGATTGGTATCTGACCGACAAGGCCCGGAAAAGGCGGGCGTGGGAGATCCCGGCGGCGGGGGTGTCGCTGCTGTTTGGGATCGTCGCGGTGCACGCGTGCATCACCGACCCGCCGGAGGGGGATCCCTTTATCACGCTGCTGGCGGCGCTGGTGGTGATCGGCCTGTTTTTGTGGCCGTTTTTTGCGGTATTCAAGACCTGGGTGCGAAGATACGCGGCCAAGCGGCTGGCCCTGCGATTCGCCAGAAGCGTTGAAAGCCAGATCCCCTTTTCCGCCTTTGCCATACGGGAGCGGAAGTGGATACGGGTGCTCCTGGCCAAGGGGTTTTTGCGGAACGTGTATTACAGCGAGGTAAAGGAACAGGTGGAGCTGGACCGGCCCCGGGATCACGCCGTGAAGGCGGAGCCCGAGGAAGGCGGGCAGGAGGAGGAGACGCTTCGGCGCATCCGCTCCCTCAACGACGCCATAGAGAACGAGGCGGTGTCCCGGCGGATCGAGCGGATCGAGAAGGTGACCGGGAGCATATTCAGGACCGTGAGGGAACGGCCGGAGCGGGCCGGGGACGCCAGGCGGTTTATGAACTATTACCTGCCCACGACGCTGAAGCTATTGGACAGCTACAGGCTTCTGGAGGGGCAAAGCTATCAGGGAGAGAACGTGTCTGCCGCCCGGCAAAGCATAGAAGAGGCCCTGGAAAAGCTGACGGAGGCCATAGAGAGGCAGCAGGACAAGCTGTATCTGCCGGAAATGATGGACGTGGAGAGCGATATCAGGGTGATCGAGACCATGATGGCGGCGGACGGGCTGAACCGGGAGAAGATCGAATTGAAGGTATAAAGCCCCCTGCGGCAGAGAAAAAGCGAAAAAAGGGATCCCATCGGCTGGTTTTGTCGATGGGATCCTCAAATCATTGACAACCCTTTCGTAATGAAGCATGAGAGGCTTGCACTTGCAAACCCCGGGGTTCGGGGCCGCAGCCCCGATGAAATAAGGGAGCCGGAGGGGCGCACGAAGCCGCCGCCCAGTGGGCGAAATGCGGCGGAGTAAGCCCAATGAGCAAGGGAGCTTTTGGATATACGGATTCCAAAAGCGACCATTGCGAATTGAGGAC
>CADAGW010000136.1:3397-9330 GCA_902787475.1 uncultured Eubacteriales bacterium | reverse complement strand
AGCCAAATAGCCGGGAATCTTTAATTTATAAGCACTTTCGTACAAAATGAAGGACGCTGATATCGTATCAATATCAGCGTCCTTTTGTGGTGGTCGCAACAGGACTCGAACCTGTGACCCCATCGATGTGAACGATGTGCTCTACCAACTGAGCCATGCGACCTTGTCTCAGGCGCTTTGCCTTTCGACGAAGAATATAATACCACATTCCCGCCCCAAAGTCAACCCCCAATTTGCCACGTTTCGCCGATTTAACACTTTCCCCTGGGCGGTGCGATACGGCCCGGCGCGGGGTGGGGGAGAGGGGAGCGCCTTCTCCCTCCACGCCGGGCGATTGCGTTTACAGCGACCGCAGGGCGTCCACCAGAGCGGTCTTGGCCTGGGTCTTTTCGTCCTTCATCTTGATGACCCGGGCGGGCACCCCGGCCACTACGGCGTTGTCCGGCACGTCATTTATCACCACGCTGCCGGCGGCCACCACGGCGTTTTTGCCCACGTGCACGCCCTCTATCACCACGGCGTTGGCGCCCACCAGCACGCCGTCCTCCACGATCACCGGCGTGGCGCTGGCCGGCTCCACCACGCCCGCCAGCACGGCCCCGGCCCCGATGTGGCAGTTCTTGCCCACGGTGGCCCGTCCGCCCAGCACGGCGCCCATGTCGATCATGGTGTTCTCGCCCACCACCGCGCCGATGTTGATGATGGCCCCCATCATGATCACCGCGCCGTCGCCGATCTCCACCCGGTCCCGTATGATGGCCCCGGGCTCGATGCGGGCGTGTATGTTCCGGGTGTCCAGCAGCGGCACCGCGCTGTTTCGCCGGTCGTACTCCACCTCCACGTCCTCGATGTCCCCGGCGTGTTCTGTGAGCACCTTCTCTACCTGGGCCCATTCGCCGAACAGGATCTTGTCTCCCGCCCCGAACGCGCGCACCCCGGGGGTATCAAAGTCCTTTTTCACCTTCACATAGGCCTTCACCGGCGTCTTTTTCTTGGCGTCCCGGATAAAGGCGATGATCTCCTCCGCGTTCACGATGGCATCCCCCTTCCCGCGCTGTCACTGTCCGTCCAGCACGTCGTCCATGGTATACATTCCATTGGGCTTGCCCTGCAAAAACCGGGCCGCCCGGGCCGCGCCATGGGCGAATATCCTCCGGCTCAGCGCGCTGTGGCGGATCTCCACGATCTCGTCCTCCCCGAAAAAGAGCACCTGGTGCTCTCCCGGGTCGGTGCCGCCCCTGAGGGCGTGCACGCCGATCTCGTGCCCCCTGGCCCCGGGCCGCCCCTCCCGGCCGTGCACCACCTGGTACTCTCCCGCCGGATCCACGGCGGATAAGAGCATCTTAGCGGTGCCGCTGGGGGCGTCCACCTTCTGCCGGTGGTGGGTCTCCACGATTTCGCAGTCAAATCCGGGCATCAGCGCCTGGGCCAAGAGGGCCGCCGCCCGGCGCATGGCGGCCACGCCCTGGGAAAAGTTGTAGCTTTGGATCACCGGGCAGTGAGCCGCCGCGGTGCGCACCAGGTCAAGCTGCTCCTCGGTCAGCCCCGTGGTGCCCTCCACCAGGGCGCACCCGTGTTTCTTGGCGGCCTCCACCGTTCCCTCCAGGTTGCCGGGATAGGAAAAATCCACGATCACGTCGGGCACGCCGGGCACGTCCGCGGCGCTGGCGTACTTGTCCACGTCCACGATGCCCAGTATCTCAAACCCCTGCTCCTTCATGGCCTCTTCCACCAACCGGCCCATCTTGCCGTATCCTACCAATATCGCGTTCATCTGGTCCCT
This sequence comes from uncultured Eubacteriales bacterium, assembly GCA_902787475.1. Classification (GTDB taxonomy): domain Bacteria; phylum Bacillota; class Clostridia; order Christensenellales; family Aristaeellaceae; genus RUG13279. Next base: position 7,547 of record CADAGW010000136.1, on the reverse strand, counting down.
TTCCGGAATCTTCCTATTTCTTCAGGATCTCCAGCGCCTTTTTCAGCGTCTGCCGGTTCTTCTCGTCCATTTCGCACAGGGGCAGCCGGTATCCGCCCACGCCCATGCCCAGCAGGTTCATGGCCTCCTTCACGGGGATGGGGTTCACCTCGCAGAACAGGGCGTTGATCAGCTCCAGATACTTCAGCTGCAGCTCCGCCGCCGCCTTATAGTTCCCCTCCAGGCAGTTTTTCGCGATGTCGTGGGTCTGCCGGGGGCATATGTTGGCAAACACGGAGATCACGCCGCTTCCGCCCAGGCTCATCACGGGCACGATCATGTCGTCGTTGCCGGAGAGGATCTGGAAGTCGTCCCGTATATACCTGGCCACCTGGGCCACATAGGATATGCTCCCGCTAGCCTCCTTCAAGGCCACGATGTTCTTGTGGTGGCTCAGCGCCTCCACGCAGGGCACAGTCAGCGCGCACCCGGTGCGACCGGGCACGTTGTACAGCACGATGGGGCAGTTCACCTTGTCGGCGATCTCGGTAAAGTGGAGATACATGCCCCTGGCGTTGGCCTTGTTGTAATAGGGGGTGATCAGCAGCAGTCCGTCCACTCCCAGATCGGCGTAGGCCCGGCTCTTCATCAGCGCCGTCTCGGTGCTGTTGGAGCCGCTGCCGGCGATCACGGGGATCTTTCCGCCCACGGTGTCCATCACGCACCGCACCACCGCCTCGTCCTCCTCGTGGGACATGGTACTGCTCTCGCCGGTGGTGCCCAGGGCCACGATGCCGTCCGTGCCGTTTTCCAGGTGCCACCTGCACAGCTCCTTCAGCTTGTCGAAGTTCACGCTTCCGTCCTCATAGAAGGGGGTCACCAGCGCCACATAGCTTCCCTGAAACATAATCTGCCTTCCTTTCCCTGTGACCGGGTCTTACAGGTCATACAGCGCAATGGAGATGTGGGTCTTCACGCTCTCAAATCCGCCCAGGCGGGCCAGCGTGCCGTTTTCCCGCTCGGCGGAGCGGCCCAGAATAAAGCTGTTGGTGGGCTCGATGCCCAGCGCGTAGTCCGTGGAGGCCATGCTCTTCCACTGGGCCACCACGGGAGTGACCGCCTTGTCAAATTCCACCCGGGCCCCCATGCCAAGGGCCCTGTTCTCGAGCCGCACCACCGGCTCATCCGCCGGCAGGTTGTGGAAATACACCTGCTCCTCGAATTCGTCCTGGGGCTGTGTAAAGGAGCAGAAGGAGTCCATGCCCTCCGCGGCCCGGGGCGTGCGGGGCGTGGTCCTGGTGCCCTCGGGCAGGATCATCCGAAGATCCTCGCTTAAGAATGGATACCCGAAGTTGCAGTGATACAGCACGGTATACTCCGTCTCGTTGGGCGTGGTGTTGGTGATCACGTCCTCGATGTCGATCCGGCTGCCGCCTATGGGCATGCGGATGGTCCTGTCCACCTGCATGGCGTAGCCAAAGAGCTGGGCCTCCCTGAGACGTCCGCCCATCACCAATTCACCCTTCTCCTCGTCCACCCGGCAAAACCGGTCCTCAGAGGATATATAGTGGATCCGTCCGTGGGGCGCGTGCCGTCCGCCCCCGTCCTGACTGGGCATTCCGGTGCTCATCAGCCCGCAGGTGTACATCATGCCCCCGGAAAAATTCCGGCCAAACTCGTCCAGGCTGTACCCCCAGGGGCCCACATAGCCGTTCTTGGCCAGGAAGCTGACGTTCACGCCCCGGTAGCGGAGCCGGCCCAGGTCCAGCCCGCAGTCCGGCAGCACGTCCACCGTCAGTCCGCCGCCCGTTTCCGCCTCCCAAAGGGCGCACCCCCTGGCCCGTCCGTCCGCCAGGGTCAGGGCCCTCACCCCATAGAGCTGCTCCGGACAACCGGAGCGGCGTAGCCTGTCCCACCGGGACATGTTCTTGATCTCTCCGCTCATGCGCTTTTCCTCCTTACGTCCCCGGGGCGAGCTGATACAGCCGCCGTTCAAACTGAAGGCCCATCCGGGCCTGGGTGCCTGTCTCTATGGTGTCCTCCACGGCCCCCTCCACGAACCGGGCGGCGAAGGCGGCGGCCTCCATCAGGCTCTCTCCCGTCAAAATCCGCCCCAGCAGCACCGAGGCGAACAGGTCTCCCGTCCCCGGATAGGCCCCCGCGTGCCGGTGGTAGGGCACCGTGCCGTCCCGAAGGAGGTTCACGTGCGCCTCCCCGATCTTCGCCCCCGTGACTACCCAGTCCCGGGCCCCGATGCCCTCAAATAGCCTCTTCGCTTCCACTTCGCTTGTGAGGGCCCCCGCCGGGTCCTCCCCGCACAGAATGAGCGCCTCCGTCTGGTTGGGCGTGGCCACGTCGGCCCTTCTGCACAATTCCCGCATCACCTGGGGCATGGCCGGGTCGATGCTGTTATACAGCGCACCGTCGTCTCCCATGGCCGGATCCACCAGCACCAGCGCGTCTCCCTGTGCCCGGGCATATTCGATCAGATCCAATACCACCTCGCCCTGGGCCGGGTCGGACAGATACCCCGTGTATATAGCGTCGAATCTTAGCCCCAGCCCCTTCCAGTGGGCGGCGGCCTCTTTCATATAGTCCGTCAGGTCCCGCCGGGCCATGCCCTGAAATCCCCCGGTGTGGGTGCTCAGCACCGCTGTGGGCAGGGGCACGCACTGCGTCCCCGCCGCCGACAGGGCGGGCATGCACACGGTCAGGGCGCACCGGCCCACGCTGGACAGATCGTGTATGGTCAATACCGTCTTGGCAGGCGTCATACTTCCTCCCTCAGGTGTTGGTGGTGCGTATGGACAGCACGTTGGAATGCTCCGACAGGTGGTTCACGATGTCGGGGTAGGACATGCTGGCCGGAAAGTGCAGGGTGTATATATTCGTATACACGCTCCGCCCCTCCACGCTCTCCACGTGAAAGTCGATATCCAGCGTCTTGATGCCCAGCGACGCGAAATACTCGTTTATGAAGGACAGCGTCTCCGACCGGTTCACGAACTTGATCTCCACCTTCTTCATGGTGTTCACGTGCACGATCCTCTGCATCATCAAAAGCGTCACCATCACGCAGGCCACCCCGGCCCCGGCGATCCAGTAATACCCCAGCCCCGCCGCAAGCCCCAGGCAGGCCACGCACCACAGACTCGCCGCCGTGGTCAGGCCCACGATCTTCCTCTGGGCGGTGAATATGGTGCCCGCCCCCAAAAAGCCGATGCCCACGATGGCCGCGGCGCATATGACCCCCGCCACCACGCTGACCCCCGGGGCGTTCAGGGTCATGACCTCGCTCCGCAGCTTCACCTCGATCAGCGCCGCCACGCAGGCCCCCAGGCACACCAGCACGTGGGTGCGCATGCCGGCGGGCCGGTTCTTGTATTCCCGCTCCACGCCCACCACCAGTCCGATGCCCAGCGCCGTCACGATCCGGATCAAAAGCTCCCATTGCTCCGACATGTCCATTCCTCCCTAAAACCTGAGCCGGTTGTTGTACCGGGTGGGCAGCCCCTCCCGATACAGATGTCCGTCGCCGGAGAGCTGCAAAAGCTTCGGTGCCACCCAGCCCTCCTCCTCCGGGAACCAGATCACCGACATGCCCGAATGGGTCATGTCGAAGTGGATGGAAAACTGGCTGTAAGGCACGTCCAGCACGCAGCTCAAAAAGGCCAGCCCGAACCCCTGATGGGCAAACAGGGCCACCCGTCGGGGCGACGTGTCCCGGCAAAGATACATATTCCTCTCCAGGTCGTGCTCATACCCGAATCCGGCCAGCCACCTGTCGGCCTCTCCCTGCACCCGCTCGATGCCCTCCTTATACGTGGTGCCCGCAAAATACGGATGGTCGTACCATTTTCTCCCCAGAGCCCGCACCTCATTGCTTGCCAGCAGGGGGATCTTGTCCGCCTGCTGGAACACCCACCGGCCCCTTCCGTCCGGGCACTGGTTGGCCAGCTGGGCCCAGCAGTATTTTTCATCCGCCCAGGGCAGTATGGTGGGCTCCATCTTCAGCATCTCGCAGGTGGGCCGGGCGGTGAGCTGCGCCCGGGTGGAGCTGGAGGCGTAGATCTCGTCCAACCCGTACTCCGCCAGCCTCTTTCCCAGCGCCTCCGCCTGCCTCGCCCCCAGGGGCGTCAGGCTGTCCGGGTCGTATATGGGATCCCCGTGC
>CADAGW010000136.1:0-3380 GCA_902787475.1 uncultured Eubacteriales bacterium | reverse complement strand
CAATTCCTCTCCTTACTATATACCGGCTTTGCCGCATTGTAGCACATTACCCCGAAAAAGTCAATTGAGGCGCCGTGATTTATATCCTCTTCACACAAACACCGATTGACAACCGGCCCCGGCGAGGGTAGAATACTGGGTATACGGCCCGTTTTTCTTTTGCCGGTCCCTGGGTATACGGCCCGCTTCGTTCCCCCTTCGCCTCCCCCTGCGCCACGGGCTCCCTTGCCGCTGCGAATGGAGGGATCTGCGAAGCGACGAAGCGATCCGTTCCCATCCGTTGTACCACATCATACCAAACAAAGGGGGAATCGCCATATGGACCTGATGGACAAAATGACCTTCCCGGTATACGACGCGCTTCAAAAAAAGGGCCGGCACAAGCTGGCGGAGATGTACCGCCAGTGCTTTAAGAGCACCTGGGACACCACCCTTCAGCGGGACAACGGCACGGTGTTCCTGATCACCGGCGACATACCGGCCATGTGGCTACGGGACTCCTCCGCCCAGGTGTACCACTACCTGCCCTTCGCCCGGGCATACAAAGAGGTGGAGGACGCGGTGGAGGGCCTGATCCGCCGCCAGATGCAGTACATCACCCTCGACCCCTACGCCAACGCCTTCAACCGGGAGCCCAACGGCAACAAATACGAGCGGGACGACACCAGCTGGACGCCGGAGCAGGAGGCCTGGACCTGGGAGCGGAAATACGAGATCGACTCCCTGTGCTATCCCATCCGCCTGGCCCACGCCTTCTGGAGGGCTGCAGGCAACACCGCCTGGCGGAACGATACCTTTATCTCCGCCGCCCGGAACATACTGGAGGTGTGGGGGAGAGAGCAGCGCCATTTCGAGGGCTCGCCCTACTACTTCAACCGCACCAACTGCCCGCCCTCCGACACCCTGCCCTGCGGCGGCCACGGCTCCCCTGTGGGCTATACGGGCATGACCTGGAGCGGCTTTCGCCCCAGCGACGACGCCTGCCGCTACGGCTACCTGATCCCCTCCAACTTCTTCGCCCTGCGGGCCCTGACTCTGCTCACCGAGCTCCTCTCCGACATGGGCGGCCAGGACGATCTGATACAGAAGGCCCAAGCCCTCTCCCATGACATCCGGGAGGGCCTCAATGCCTTCTCTGTGGTGGAGCATCCCCAATACGGCCCCATCTACGCCTACGAGGTGGACGGCCTGGGCCACGCCAACCTGATGGACGACGCCAATGTGCCCAGCCTTCTGAGCCTTCCCTACCTTGGGTGCCTGCCCGCCTCCGACCCGGTGTATCAGAACACCCGCCGCTTCCTCCTGAGCCCCGACAACCCTTACTACTATTCCGGCGCCGCCGCCCGGGGCATCGGCAGTCCCCATACCCCCGCGGGATACGTATGGCCCATCTCCCTGTGCATACAGGGCCTGACCACCGACGACCCGGACGAGATCCGCGGCCTCATCCACACCCTCGAGACCACCGACGCGGGCACGGGCCTCATGCACGAGGGCGTGGACGTCAACGATCCCGCCCGCTTCACCCGCCCCTGGTTCGCCTGGGCCAATTCCATATTCAGCGAATTCGTGGAAAAGGCCGAGCCCTGTCTGTGATCCCCCGCCGGGCAATACCCCAAAGGCTATGGCCCGCTGGCGGACGCGGCCATTCGCCCTCGTTCACGCGCCTCGTACCGACAGAAACGGACCGGAAGCTGACCCTTCCGTCATTGCGAGCAGGCAAAGCCGACGAAGCAATCCGTTCCCAACCCCTGCCGCCCGCGCCGTGACCCTTCACGATCCACGGCCCTTTCCCGCGGCGCGCCTGCCGTTTGCCCGCGCGCGGCGTTTCTGTCATTGCGAGGAGGCAAAGCCGACGAAGCAATCCGTCCCCCAAACCCCGTAAGCCATGCGACACCCCAATCCCTTCACAAGGAGCGCGCCATATGAACACCCGGGCCCATGCCCTTCAAAGCTACACCCACACCATCTACGCCAGCTATGTCGGCTACATCACCCAGGCCATCGTCAACAACCTCTCGCCCCTTCTCTTTCTCACCTTCTCCCGCCAGTTCGGCCTGTCCCTGGACAAGATCACCCTGATCACCACGGTGAACTTCGCCGTCCAGCTGGCGGTGGACCTGCTCTCGGCCCACTTCGTGGACCGGATCGGCTACCGGGTGTGCATCGTGGCGGCCCACGTGTTTTCCGCCGCGGGGCTGGTGGGCCTGGCCCTTCTGCCCTGGCTGATCCCCGGGGCCTACGGGGGGATCCTCATCTCCGTGGTGCTCTACGCCATCGGCGGCGGCCTCATCGAGGTCATGATCAGCCCCATCGTGGAGGCCTGTCCCACCGAAAAAAAGGACGCGGCCATGAGCCTTCTCCACTCCTTCTACTGCTGGGGCCATCTGGCGGTGATCCTTTTGTCCACCCTCTTTTTCCGCCTGGTGGGGGTGGACAGGTGGCCTGTCCTGGCCGTCCTCTGGGCCCTGGTGCCCCTTCTCAACGCCTTCTACTTCTCCCGGGTGCCCCTCTATCCCGTCTCCGGCGACCACGGCCCCCTGTCCATATCCGCCCTCTTCCGCCAGAGGATGTTCTGGATCCTCATGGTGGTGATGGTCTGCGCCGGGGCCTCCGAGCAGGCCATGAGCCAGTGGGCCTCCGCCTTCGCTGAATCGGCCCTGGGGGTGTCCAAGACCATAGGCGACCTGGCGGGCCCCTGCACCTTCGCCCTGCTGATGGGCACGGCCCGGGCCCTCTACGGAAAGCACAGCGACAAAATCCCCCTCCGCAAAATGATGACCCTGTGCGCCTCCCTGTGCATCGCTGCCTACCTTCTCTCTGCCCTCACGCCCATCCCGGCGCTGGGCCTGGCGGGCTGCGCCCTGTGCGGCTTCTCCGTGGGCATATTCTGGCCCGGCACCTTTTCCATCGCCGCCCTGAGCATGCCCGCCGCCGGCACCGCCATGTACGCCTTCATGGCCCTGGCCGGGGACGTGGGCTGCTCCGGCGGCCCCACGCTGGTGGGCCTCATCGCCAGCGGAGCTGGGGGAGACCTGCGCCCGGGCCTCCTGGCCGCCATCGTGTTCCCCGTGCTCATCATACTGGGCGTGCGCCTTCTCCGCCGCCGCCCCAACACCTGAACCGCGCCCCGTCCCGGCGCCACAATCACACAGCGTCCCAACGCCAAAATCACATAAAATGGTTCTTCACGCAACGCCGGTTAAAGAAAGGGACATCATTTGAAAGACGTCTTGGAGCGGGGAACAGCCGTCCGGTACGATCCGGGCGGCTCAGCGCGCCCACAAACAGGGTTTGTGGGCGCGGAAGTGCAGGATTTGTGCATCTGCGATGCACGGGCAATCCTGCACCCAAAAAGGAATAGGGAGCCTGCGGCCGTA
>CADAGW010000135.1 GCA_902787475.1 uncultured Eubacteriales bacterium | reverse complement strand
CCGTGGGTGGTGAGATAGGAAAGAGCCGCCCGGCAGATCTTTTTGATCTTGGAGGGGGTGATCTCCTCTCCCGGCGCGGGGCCGTTGGGGGTCAGGCGGGCCTTGACCTCCACAAAGCAGAGTGTGTCTCCCACCCGGCAGATCACGTCGATCTCCCCGCCCCGGGCGGCGTAGTTCCGGGCCAGTATTTTTGCACCCCGGCTTTCAAGATATTGGACTGCCAGGCCCTCAAAAGCGTTCCCGACTGCCCGGCTCATGGCGTATCCTCCAGGAATTTCTGTATAAAGGTCATCCGGTGTATGGGGCAGGGTCCGTATTTGCGGATGGCGGCGATGTGCTCCGCCGTGCCGTAGCCCTTGTGCCGGGCGAAACCGTATTGGGGATACCGTTCGTCCATCTCCCGCATGAGACGGTCTCTCGCCACCTTGGCCAGTATGGACGCCGCGGCCACGAGATAGGAATCGGCGTCCGCGTGATTTCGGGGGGAGGCGGCCCCGGGCAGGGAGAGGCCCTTTACCGAGTCCACGATGTATATGCCAGCATGGCTTCCCTCCGCCGCCCGCTCCATGGCCTTTTTGGTGGCCTCCAATATGTTGACGCGGTCGATCTCCTCCGGCTCGGCTCTCCCGATGCCGGCGAAGTCCGCCCTCTCCAGGATCTCCTCAAAGAGAGCCTCCCGCTTTTTTTCGGACAGCTTTTTGGAATCGTCCACGCCCAGTATGCGCACATCCGGCGATATCACCGCGCACCCGGCGAACACGGGCCCGGCCAGAGGGCCCCGGCCCGCCTCGTCGATGCCGGCCAGCGTCAGGCCCTTGTCCCAGTATTCCCGCTCCTCCCGGGTCATGCGTATGTACTTTTCCTCCGCCGTTTCCCGCATCGGCTCACGCCCTTTCCAGTGTGATCCGGCCCAGCTTGCCGGAGCGGAATTCGTCCAGGGTCAGCCGGGCGGCCCGCTCGGTGTCGAGTCTGCCGCCGGAGAGAAGCCAGCCCCGCCCGCGGCAGGCGGCCTCCAGAAGGGACTCCCCTTCCTCTCCCCCGCCGGTTATATGGTATCTTTCCTCCGTGGAGCGGGGGGCCAGCTCCATGAGCCTGCGCAAAAGGCTTTCGGCCAGGCCCTCGATATCCTGTATGTCGTCCGGCAGGGAGCCCAGCCAGCACAGCATCCTTGCGGCCTCTTGGTCGTCCAGCTTGGGCCACAGCATGCCCGGGGAATCCATCATTTCAAGGGTGGGAGTGAGGCGAAGCCACTTTTCGGCCCTGGTCACGCCGGGCCGGTCCGCCACCTGGGCGGCGTTTCGCCTGAGGCACCGGTTCACGAAGGAGGACTTGCCCACGTTGGGTATGCCCACGATCATGGCCCGGGCGGTCTTGACCGCGCCCCGCCTGGCCATCCGCTCCACCGCCGGGGCCACCGCCTCCTCGAGGAGCCGGATCACGTCCCGGCCCTGGCCCCGCATGGCGTCAAAGGCGCACACGGACACGCCCTCCCTCTGAAAGCGGGCGAGCCATTCCCGGGTGGCGGCGGGGTCGGCCAGGTCGCTTTTATTGAGCACCAGCACCCTGGGCTTGCCGGAGAGCATGCGGCCCAGCACCGGATTGCGGCTGGCCAGGGGCGCCCGGGCGTCGCACAGCTCCACCACCGCGTCCACTCTTTTGAGCTGATCCTCCAGCATCCGCCGTGTCTTGGCCATGTGGCCGGGGTACCATTGTATCGGCTGCATATCAAAATAATCTCCCATACGCAAAAAGACCGCTTTCGCGGTCTCTTTGACAGTAATCAGCGCTCTTTGACCTTGGCGGCCTTGCCGCTCAAATCGCGGAGATAGTACAGCTTCGCCCTGCGGACCTTGCCCTTACGGATCACTTCGATGTGGTCCAGACGGGGGGAATGCAGCGGGAAGGTGCGCTCCACGCCGACGCCGTAAGAAGAACGGCGCAAGGTGAAGGTTTCGCGGCAGCCGCCGTTGCGACGGGCGATGACCACGCCTTCAAAAGCCTGCAGACGCTCACGGGAACCTTCCACGACCTTCACGTGGACACGGAGCGTATCGCCGATGCGGAAGCTCGGCAGATCGGAACGCAGCTGGGCGTTCTCGATGGAACGGATGATCTCATTCATGTGAATTGTCCTCCTTTCCCTTCGGACGTTCATTCGCGGGAAGGACCCGCCAGCGGACCGTTCGTTTTGTCACAAGGAGTATTGTACCATGCCCGGGGGGAGAAGGCAAGGAAAACATAAGTTAAATTTCCATAAATGCCCGCCCCCATGGGCTTATTTGCGGGTCAGGAAGGGCATGAACAGGCCGCCCTGCACGCTGCGGGCGATGAAGTGCACCGTCGCGCCGGTCTTGGTGTCGTACCAGTCGGAGAAGGCCACCCGGCTGGGGGTCTCCCGGAGGTATTTGGCCAGCGGGGCGATGAGGGCCTGGAAGGTGGTGTCCTTGGGCGCCATGGCGGCGCACCAGACCAGCCAGTCGCTCTTGGTGTAGTCCGCCCGGCTGTCCAGGGGCAGGCCGTACTCGTTCATGCGGGGCAGGTAGGAGTCGGTCTCCTTCTCGTAGAAGGACTTGGGCAGAAGGCCCAGGCCCATGGCCGCGTCCCAGCACAGGTTGTACTTCATGCTCCAGCCGTCGCCGGAGAAGGTGAGGGCGGTGCCGTCCTCCTTTTCGGAGCGGCGTACCAGACTCTCGGCCATGGCCTTGCCCTTTTCTTTATAATGGCTTCCGTCCTTGCCCAAATATTCCTCGATCATGCCGCAGCACACCAGGCCCACCGCCGCCTTGGCGGACAGGTTCACGTTGCGGGCCAGATGCCCGGCGAAGTCGTCGGTGCACAGCTGGTCGCCCGGATCCTCGCCGTAGCGGATCAGGTACTGGGCCCAGGTGACGCACAGATCCTCGTATTTGCGCAGCAGGGACTTGTCGGCCCCGTAGTGCACGGCGGCGGCCATCATGATCAGCATGTTGCCGCACTCCTCCACGGGCATCTGGTAGCGCAGGTCGTATATATCGCACCCGGCGGGGTAGAGATAGTGGGGCGGATAGATGTCGTACTGGGCCGCGCCTTTCCGAAGGGCGTACACCTGGCCGTTTACGTAGGGATAGCGGCCCACGTCGTGTGGCGCGAAGTCGAATTCCCATACCGGCAGGGAGGCGAACTCCAGCACCGGGCGGCACAGGGCGTTGACCAGCTCCGGGCAGAAGCGGAGCAGAAGGGGCGTGGAGGGGTAGCTCACGTCCACGGTGCCTATGCAGCCGTTGGAGTCGTTTTCCTTGGAGAGGAAGGCCATCTCCCCCTGGGGGGTGGCGATGAGCTTATGAGCGCCGAACACGTACCGCCAGGCGGCGGAGACGATCTTCTGGTAGTCCTCTCCCCCGATGCGCCCGGCCTCATCCAGCACCCGCTTGTCCAGGGCCTCGCACTCCCCGATCCTCTCCGCAAAGCGGTACATGCAGTCGATGAGCCGCTCGGGCAGGGTCTCCCCCGTGCGCTGATACCAGGCCCGGCAGGGCTGGCCGAAGTAGGATATGGAGCCCTGGTCGTCGTAGCCCAGCGCCGCCCGGAGGGTCACTTTGTCCTTCACCTGTCCCTCCCAGCTATACGCAAGGCCGTCCTCGTCCCGCTTCAGGCCGTCCTCGGCGCACAGGTAGAGGTAGCCCCAGTCGATGGTGGTATGGTCGCCGGAATTGGACAGCAGCTTTTGCCGCTTCTGGCCGGTATAGATGACCTGATAGCCCTCCATCTGGTAGAGGGCGGTGTGCATGGCGGGCTTGTCGTCCCCGTCAAAGCAGATCCGGTCAGACGCCAGGAAACGGACGGACACGTCGTGGGCCTGTCCGTCCAGGCTCTTTACCTCCCACTTCACCAGCGCCACGGGGGCGGAGAGCATGTCCAGATCCTCCGGCAGGGCGCAGCCGTAGAATGAAAGCGCCGCCTCCACGCCGCCCGCCTCGAACACCGCGCATGTGCGGGTGGGGGTCACGGTCTGCTCCACGCACCTGGCCGCCTCGCCCTCGCCCAGGCCCAGAAGACGATACACCCTGTCGTCCACAGTGATCTGCGAGCGCAGGGGCTTCACCGGGCCGCACCAGTGGCTGGCGTCCGCGTCGGTCAGGGTATCCGCGCCGACCCAGAAGGAGATGTAGGGATCGCTGACCCAAAGGGGGATCGAAGGCAGCCTGTCCAGAACACGTCGGTTTTCCATAGCCATACCTCCCATCATTACTGTCTGTATGATACAATATTTCTGCCCTCTTTTAGTGAAATATATGTAAAATCCGGAGTACAATTTCACATTTTATACCATTCATGCGCCAAAATGCCCGTCCGGAGTCATTTCCTCCGGGCGGGCTGGGTGTCAGGCGATGCGCATCACCAGCATGGTCACAAGGAGATCCTCTCCCGTCATGTTCACGTCCGTATCGCTGGTCAGGCCGATCATGCTGTCGGCCCCGGCGGTGACCAGGGCCTGGAAGCTGGCCCGCACCCCCGTATCGTCCACGGCCCTGGGCGTCTCGGCCTGGCCGGTCTCGCCGGCTTCGCCTTTCTCCACCCGGGGCTGGTCAAATATGATGCCGCCCGGCGTCACCTCGTCGCCGTTCAGGGTCACATAGAACCGTCCCGCGGGCACCTGGGGCAGGTTCAGGTGCACCGTCACAAGGTACGTGCCGCCCACCTCCACGTGGGCGCCGGGCCGGGCCCGCCTGACGCACTCGGTCTCCACGAACGGCCCGCGGAAGCCCACGGGCCGCCCCGCCTCGATGTCCAGTTCATTTTCCACTGTGAGCAGCGCGTGGGCGGCGGTCACCGGCACGCAGGTGCAGAACCGCTGGCACTGGGCGCTCCCCCGGGGGCAGGGGCCCCGGTAGAATGGCCAGTCCTCCCATTCCCGGCGGCATTCCTCCCTGCGGCGGATGCACTCCTCCACCGGAAGGCCCTCCCACCGGCACTCGGTAAACACCCTGTCGCAGTCCCTGGGCCGGGTGACCCAGCCGCAGGGGCAGGGACAGCCCTTCGGGGGCAGGATCACCTGGCTGGCGACTCCCCCGCACCCGGCGCATCCCCGCTTTCTTCCCTTGGTCTTTTGCATTGATTTTCCTCCTTTCCCGAAACTTCATGGCATACTATGAGACTTAAAAGAAATGTGTTCGACAAAGCGGGGATGTTGTGATATACTGGTAGCAATATAGGTAGCAATATATATGAAAGGCGGCGCGTAGCATGGCCCTTACCCGGTGCGTTGGCATGGTGGGCACCCCGGACGATCCCAAATATGAATGGTCCAAGGCGCATCTGACGGAGCTGAAAGAGATGGGATTTCACCAGCTGCAGGTCAACATCGCCTGGGGCGACCGTCCAAACGACGAGCCGCTGAACCTGGAGGACGTGGTGATGGTGCCGGGGCTGGACGACGCCGCCCGACAGCGGGTGGAGGGTCTCAGGGCCCGGATCCGGGAGAGGGTGGATCTGTGCCGGGAGATGGGCCTTCGCTCCCTGTTCCACTTCGGCGCGCCCTTCAACGGCCGGGATCCCTACGGCGGGGCCCAGCCCAAGAGCTGCATCATGGATCCCAGCGTGGTGGACAGGTACCGGTATCTTCTTGCGGAGCTGAACCGTCAGATCCCGGGGATAGACGACATACTGGTGTACACCTACGACCAGGACGCCTGGCTGTGCAGTGAGTTTGAAAGCTGTCCCCACTGCCACGGCGTGCCCCTGCACAGGCGGCTCCCCTCTTTTCTGACCGCCCTGTGTGACACCTGGGCTTCGATAAACCATGACGGCATCGTCTGGTGGGAGCCGTGGGAGCTGTCCGCCGGGCAGGCGCTGCGCATCATCGAGGCGCTTCCATGCCATCACTTCGGCCTGTGCGTCCACTCCAACATCGGAGAGGTGCAGCTGGCCCGTCCCGCCGATCTGTGGCTCCGCAATACCGCCATGCTGGCGGCACGGCGGGGCATACCGGTGATGCGCCGCATCCCCTGCCCCGTGCTCACCTGGGAGGAGATCCACACCGTGAGCCAGATCGATGGCGTGGTGGGCGTCAAGGAGTATTACGGCCTTCTGCCCGGCCACGGCGACCCATGCCTGGCCATGGCGGGGGAGGCCATCCGCCGTCCGGAGGCCAGCCTCGCCGAATGCCTTACCGCGGTGGCGGCCCCCTACGGGGAAAACGCCCAGGCCATGATCCGGTTCTGGGAGAGGGTGTCCGCGGCGTACCGGCTGTATCCCTGGGACGTGAGCTGGTTCGCCCGGGAGGTGGGCAAGGCCAGCGTGGATCACGGCTGGAGCGCCGCCTTTTTGCGGGGACAGCAATGCTCCACCCCCAGCTGGGATTCCACCCGCCACGGCATATTCATGAAGACCGACGACCGCCAGCCCCACCCCTGGATGCTGGAGGATATCGGGCTTCGGTGCGGCCTGGCGGCGCGGGAAACGGCCCTGGCCATACAGGAAGGGGAGGCCATACTCCCCCGCCTGACGGGAGACATGTCTCAGCAGATGCGCGAGACCATACGGGATCTGGACGCCTTCCGCCGGGTGTGCGTGAGCTACGAGGTGCACCTTCGCGAGACCAATGTGGCCATGATGCTGAGGGAGGAGCTCTTCCGGGGCAGGCCGCTCAATCAGGAACTGGTCTGCGAAATGGGCGCCCTGCTTGAGCGGGACGAGGAAAATCAAAACCATCGGGGCCGGGTGGTGCGCCTGCGCAAAGAGTGGCAGGACGACCCGGAGGCGTGGCTTCAAATGTATCTATTGCCCTGCGAGGAGATCCGGCGGGAGAAGGGCTATTTCTCCCTCACCACCCGCTGACCTTCGCCAAAACATATTTTCAGGTGGAAACAGGTATGATACTTCTCTCTTTGGAAAACGTCACCAAGTCATTTGGCCTTGACTATGTGCTCCGGGACGTGTCCTTTGCCCTGCAGGAGGGCGGGCGCATGGGCCTGGTGGGCGTGAACGGGTCGGGAAAGTCCACGCTGATGAAGATCATCGCCGGGCAGTCCGCCCCGGACAGCGGCACCGTGTCCCTGCGAAAGGGGGCCCAGGTGACCCTGCTCACCCAGACGGCGGACATAGACAGCACGCTGAACGTATGCGAGGAGCTGTCGAGGGTGTTCGACCCGGTCAAAAAAATGGAGGCGCGGCTAAGGCAGATCGAATCCGAAATGGCGGAAAAGCACTCCGACGAGGCGGCCATGGCCTCTCTGTCCGGGGAATACGACCGGCTGACCCGGCGCTTTGAGGACGCCGG
>CADAGW010000134.1 GCA_902787475.1 uncultured Eubacteriales bacterium | reverse complement strand
CGGCTGGTTCCTGGACGAAGCCCAAGACCCCTTCGACTTTGAAACCATCCCCGTGGAGGAGGACATCACCCTCACCGCCCACTGGCAGAAGCTCCATACCGTGACCTTCGTGACCGGCGTGGACGACCTCATTGTCGAGCCCCAGATCATCCCCGACGGCGAAACCGCCACAGACCCCTGCCTGACCCGCGAGGGCTGGCTGCTTGAAGGCTGGTTCCTGGACGACGAGGAGGAGCCCTTCGACTTCTCCGCCTCCATCGCCGGGGACATCACCCTCACCGCCCGCTGGGAGAAGCTCATTTCCGTCATCCTGGTGGACGGGGAGGAAATGACCTATCACTACTCCCGCTCCGGCGAGACCCTGTCCCTGGCGACGCGCCAGCGGGACGGCTATACCTTCCTATGCTGGCTGTACCAGGGCGAGCCCTTCGACCTGGACACCCCCGTCACGCAGGACATGATCCTCACCGCCCAATGGGCCAAGAACGCGGCCACCTGGGCTGAGCTTGCCCAGGCCCTTGAGGACGGCGGCGACATACTGGTCACAGGCGACCTCCTCCGCGGCGAAGAGGATCCCGCCGCCGTACTGCCCGCAGGTCTTACCGCCCGGGTGGATCTGGACGGCCACACCCTGAACGCAGGCGGCCGGACCGGTCTGGAGGTGGGGGAGGGAGCGGCCCTCACTCTCACCGGCGGCACCCTCACCGCAGTCCAGGGCCAGGCCCTGCTGGTCGGTGGCCAGGCGGAGCTTGACCATATCTCCGTCACCGGCTGCTCGACAGACGGCAGTCTCATCCGCGTGCCCACCGGCGGCGCCCTCCGCCTCACTGACAGCACGGTGGAGAACAACACCGTCTCCGCCTCCGGCGCGGTGCGCGTGGACGGCGGCCGCCTGGAGGTGTCCGGCCTGACCCGGGTCACCGGCAACGCCACATCGGACGGCACGCCCGTCAACCTGCTGCTGGCCTCCGGGGCCCGCATCCACCTGGCGGACACCCTCTCTCCGGATGCCCTGCTGGCCGTCACGGCGGAGCCCATGCCCGTCTGGGGCGAGCTCCTGCCCATCACCTCCGGCCTGTCGGGAATCGGCGGGCAGCGCTTTGTCAGCGACTCTCCCGACTGCGCCGTGACAGTGGACGAGGCCACCGGCGAAGCGGCGCTCTCGCTCCTGACGCCCGAATTTGGCCAGGCGGACTTCACACTGCCCGCCGCCATGACAGAGGTGGAGGAATCCGCCTTCGAGGGCATCGCGGCCCAGACGGTCTACGTGCCCGACGGCTGCCGGATCATCGGCGACTACGCCTTCCGGGCGTCCGCGGTCACCAGGATCCGCCTGCCCGCCCAGTGCCAGCTTGGCGAGGGCGTGTTCGACGACTGCGCCCAGGTGCTGCTCTTCGGCGTCCCCGGCAGTCCCGCCGAGGTTTACGCCCAGGCTCATATCAACTGCACCTTTATCCCCGAAGCGGGCCAATGACCCACAACCCCAACCTGTACAAAAGGACGGATGGCATTTCACCATCTGTCCTTTCTCTATCTATATGAAAGCCGCCCGAAGGGCAAAAAGGGATTCTTAAGGGTCTGGGCCCGTAAGCGCGGAGTCTGAGGCCGCGCAGGCCTCAGCGTTCCCCGTCACCCCTTCATCTCCTCCATCTCCATGGCGCTGAGCCCCGGGTGAAACGCCCGGTTGATGGCCCCCGACAGCACGGACGCCACCTCGCTGACCATCCTGTCGATCTCCCGGGGCGTCACGATCAGGTCGCTCATCTCCCCGCCCAGCAGCTCCCCGGCCAGCGCGTCCAGCTCCTCCTCCCCGGCGTCCGACAGGCTCTCGAAAGCGTCTCTGGCCAGCGTGGCGGCGTAGATCACCGTGGGCACCCCCAGCGCCAGCACCGGCGTCCCCAGCGTCTCCCGGGTCAGGGCCATGCGGTGGTTGCCCACTCCCGACCCGGGCTGTATCCCCGTGTCGGTCAGCTGCACCGCGCACCCCACCCGCCTCCAGGACCGGGCCGCCAGGGAATCCACGCACACCACCACCCGGGGCTTCACCGCCGCCGTCACGGACCGCACCAGCTCCATGGTCTCCACCCCCGTCACCCCCAGCACCCCCGGGGCCACGGCGCACACACTGCTCATCCGCCCGTCCACCGACTGGGGCAGGGCCTCAAACAGATGCCTGGTCACCAGCGTGCCGTCCACCGTCCGGGGCCCCAGGGAGTCCGGCGTCACCTGCCGGTTGCCCAGCCCGATCACCAGCGCCGGCCCGTCTCCATCGGGCAGCATCCGCATGATCTCTTCGCCCAGCATCTCCGACACCGCCAGCCGGATCTCCGGCCCATCCTGCCCCCGGGGCTTCTCCAGCGTCACATACCGCCCCACCGGCTTTTCCGTGATCCGGGCCCCTTCGTCCGTCTCCACCCGCACCTCGGTGACGCTCACGCCGTTTTCCTCCCACGCCGCCACCTTTACCCCCGGCAAATCGCCGCTGTCGCAGTGCTCCATCGCCAGATCCGTCCGTACCGGCCGCATACAACCGCCTCCTTTTGCCCTTATTCTGCCCATCCCGCAAAAAATCACACATTCCGCCTTGTATTGGCAGTCCTCCCGTGCTATACTGATTTGAGAATACAATGGGGGACAGAGGCATGAATCAAAAGCTCAAGGACTTCCTTCTTCTCAACGCGGGCACCCTTCTGGTGGCCGCAGGCGTATACTTTTTCAAGTTTCCCAACCACTTTTCCACCGGCGGCGTCAGCGGCCTGTCGATCCTGCTGGGCGAGGTGGTGCCCTGGATGTCCTCCGGCGCCCCTGGGCTTCCTCTTTGTCAACGGCTCCTTCGGCATCAAGACCGTCTACTCCTCCCTGCTCTTTTCCGGGACCACATGGCTCCTTGAAAGGATCTGCCCCATGTCCAGCCCCATGACCACCCAGCCCTTCCTGGAGCTGGTGTTCGCCGTGCTCCTGCCCGCCGCGGGCTCCGCCATCCTCTTTAATATGCAGGCCTCCACCGGCGGCACGGACATCACCGCCATGATCCTGCGCAAATACACCGGCATGGACGTGGGAAGGGCCCTTCTGGTGTGCGACCTGGGCATCACCGTGGCCGCCTGCTTCGTGTTCGGCATGGAGACGGGCCTCTTCAGCGTCATGGGCCTTCTCATGAAGGCCTTCCTGGTGGACAGCATCATCGAGAGCTTCAACATCTGCAAATATTTCCACATCATCACCGACCACCCGGACACCATCGAGGACTTCATCGCCCACCAGCTCCACCGCAGCTGTACCGTGGTGGACTGCACCGGGGCCTACACGGGCGAAAAAAAGACCCTCCTCATCTCCGCCATGTCCCGGGGCCAGGCCGTGCGCCTGAACCGCTTCATGAAGACCGCCGACCCCACCGCCTTCGTCACCATCACCAACACCTCCACCATCATCGGCAAGGGCTTCCGCTCTCCCATGTAAATCCCGCTTACGGCATAAAAAACGATCCGAAGCATCCGCTCCGGATCGTTTCGCGTTTGATCCTCTTTACAGGTCGGACATCAGCACCGGCGAGGCGGGTTGGTACTCCTCGTTCCACACATATTCCGGGCTCTCGTCCAGTCTGGCGCGCACGTCGCCCCAGGTGCTCTTTTGGATGCCCGTAAATCCGCTCCCGTCGCCCAGGGAATACACCAGCGTCTCCACCCGGTCCTCCCCGGGGTCCGACACGGGTATGGCCAGATACCACTCCCTGTCCTCCCGGAACATCACGGCCACCTTGGTCTGCACCGTGCCCCGAAGCAGCATGGAAAAATCCTTCTCCATCTGCTCCTTCAATTCGCCCGCGGACACGCTCATGCCCAGCGTCTCTATGGCCTTGCCGTATTCCCCATAGGACAAAAGCCCCATGGCGTTTTTCCCCTTCTCAAACAGTCCGTCGTCGGGCCGGGCCAGCGCCACGCCGCCCATCGCCAGCGCCGCGCACAGCATCAGCGCCGCCATTCTCTTTCCCATATCCATCACCTCATTATCGCCCCTTTGACGGGAAACAGCCCCCGCCGGTTCCCATTGTGATCCGGCGAAGGCTGGTTTTTTACGGCTCGATGAACATGGCGTCCCCGAAGCTGAAGAATCGGTACTCCTCTTTTACGGCGGTCCGGTAGGCGTCAAGGGCCCTCTCCCGGCCCATGAACGCGCTCACCAGCATCAGCAGGGTGGACCCCGGCAGATGGAAATTGGTCACCAGGGCGTCCACGGCCTTGAATTTGTACCCGGGGGTGATAAATATATTGGTCCAGCCGTTCCGGGCCTGCACCCGTCCGTCCTCCGCGGCCACCGACTCCAGGGTCCTGACGCTGGTGGTGCCCACCGCCACGATCCGTCCGCCCCTTTCCCGGGCCCGGTTGAGCCTGGCGGCGGAGTCCTCGGTCACCTCGTAATACTCCGAGTGCATCACGTGATCCTCTATATTTTCCACCTGCACGGGCCGGAAGGTGCCAAGACCCACATGCAGAAGAAGCGGCACCACGTCCACGCCCATCTCCCGGATCTTCTCCAAAAGCTCCGGCGTGAAGTGAAGCCCCGCCGTGGGCGCGGCGGCGGATCCCTCCTGCCGGGCGTACACGGTCTGATACCGCTCCTTATCCTCCAGATGCTCGTGGATGTAGGGGGGCAGGGGCATCTCTCCCAGCTGATCCAGCGCCGCCTCAAAGGGCCCCTCGCAGGAAAACTCCACCGTCTTTTTGCCCTCGCCCAGATCCTCCAGCACCCGGGCGGTGAGCCGCCCGTCCCCGAAGGACAGAAGGCTCCCCGGCTTCATCCGCTTCCCGGGCCGGGCCAGCGCCTCCCACACCTTGTATCGCACCTGGGTCAAAAGCAGCAGCTCGCAGGCCCCGCCGGTCTCTCTCTGGCCGATGAGCCGGGCCGGGATCACCCGGGTGTTGTTTACCGCCAGGGCGTCTCCGGGCCGGAGAAGGCTGGGCAGATCGTAAAAATGCAGGTGCCGGATGCCCTCATGGGTGGCCGCCATCAGCCGGCTGTGGTCCCGGGGCTCCATGGGAGTTTGGGCGATTAGCCTTTCCGGCAGGTCATATACAAAATCCGATGTTTTCATCGTACAGGCTCCTTTGTCTTTCCCTTTTTGAGGGCGCGAACCAGGCTCTTGAGCGAGATCACCGTCAGTATGCCCCCGGCGATGGCCGCGGCGAAGGCCAGCGTATCCACGCCCCTGGCCGAAAACTCCGCCCAGTTCTGCTCCATGGCGGCCACCATGGTGTAATACAGGCTGCCGCCGGGCACCAGGGGGATCACCGAGGGCACATAAAACACCGTGGCCGGGGCCTTCAACAGCCTGGCCATGGCCTCGGCATACAGCGAGGCGAACACGGACCCGGCCAGATACCCCACCAGGGTATTCAGCCCCGTCCCCACCACCGCCAGATAGCACACCCAGCACAGCCCGCCCCCCAGGGAGGAGAAGATCAGCTTCTTCCCCCGGATCTGGAACATCACCGAAAACCCCATGGCGCTCAACGCCGCCGCGGCGAACTGCCATATCATCTCGGCCTTCATACCAGCCCTCCCAGCGCCGCCCAGGCCAGGGCGAAGCCCAGCGCGATGGAGGCGGCAAGCAGCAGGGCATCTATGAGCCGCAAAAGCCCCGACACCAGATCGCCCGCGAAAAGATCCCGAAGCGCGTTGGTCAGCGCCACTCCCGGGATCAGGGGCATGATATTTCCGATCATGATCTTGTCTACGCTCAGAGCCAGATGAAGCCGCACCGCGAATATGGCCAGCACGCCGCAGCAGGCGGAGCACAGGAGATTGCCCACCAGGGCGTTAAGGCCCGTCTTTTGCATCCTCAGATCCAGCCAGCGAAGCGCCAGCCCGATCACGCCAGCCGCCGCGCAGTCCTGCCAGTGGCCTCCGAACAGATAGGAAAACGTGGCGGACACCAGGGCGAACACGGCGTATTCCGTCCACAGGGGATACCGCTTCTCCCCGTCGATGGCCTTCAGCTCCGCCTTCACGCTGTCCCATTCCGGCTTTTCCGCACACACCCGCCGGGACAGGTCGTTGAGCATGTCCAGTTGGTGCAGATCCGTGGTCTTTTTGAGGATCCGCCGGCTCTGGGTCAGGGGATCCTCCCCGGGCATCCAAACCGTGGCGATGATGGAAGAGGTGATGGAAAATACGTCCACCCTTTCCGCGCCGCCGGCCGCGCAAATGCGGCGAATGGAATCCTCCACCCGCCATATCTCCGCACCGCATATCACCATCCGCTCCCCGATATCCAGGGCGCAGGTGAGCCATTGTATGTTCGTCACGCCGATCACCGCCCATTCCATCATATCACGTTTGATATTTTCCTTCCGTTCCGGGCATATGAAAAGGGTGTAAATTATAACCATGCCCTCCTGCCCGCAAAAGCCCGCTTGTCCCTTGCTGTTTCCGGTCCCTTATAGCTCAATGTCCATGGTCAATGAAATAGCAGAGGAAAGGGGCGTTCAGCGCGGCATGAAAAAGGGCGAAGACCGCCTGGCCGCCCTGGTGTCCCGCCTGATGGCCCAGGGCCGCGGCGACGACGTGGTGCGGGCGGCCTGCGACCCGCATGTCCGGGCGAAGCTCCTCCAGGAGTCCGATCTGGACCACTGACCCCTTTTGTCATACTTTAACTTGACAAAACCCCTTCCGCCGCATACAATACTCCTATAGGCAAGGATCGGGAGAAGTACCCGTTTCGTCCCGCCCCCAGAGAGGGATGGCCGTCGGCTGTGAGCCGTCCCGGGCGGAGGATGGGGAAGTGCGCCCGGGAGCCGCTCCGCCGAACAGTGCAGTAAGCGGGGCCGGGTGCGCCCGATACCGCGCAGTCGAGCGGGAGCATCGTCTCCAAGCAGAGTGGAACCGCGCCCACGCGCCTCTGGTCAGGGGCGCTTTTTTGTTGGGGGGAAATCATGTTCAAGCATTGGCACACGGACATACAGGCGGTGCTGGGCCGGGACCCGGCGGCCCGTTCGGCCCTGGAGGTCGCCCTGCTGTATCCCAGCTTCCGGGCGGTCCGGCGGCACCGGCGGGCCCACTGGCTGTGGACCCACGGCATGAAGCTCATGGCCCGCTGGATGTCTCAGCGCACCCGCCGCATCACGGGCATAGAGATCCATCCCGGCGCGGTGATCGGCGAGGGCCTGTTCATCGACCACGGCACCGGCGTGGTCATCGGCGAGACCGCCGTGATCGGCGACAACGTGACCATCTACCAGGGCGCCACCCTGGGCGGCACGGGCAAGGACACCGGCAAGCGGCACCCCACCCTGGGCGACCACGTGGTGGTGGGCGCCGGCGCCAAGGTGCTGGGCCCCTTCAAGGTGGGGGATCACGCCAAGATCGGCGCGGGCAGCGTGGTGCTTCGGGAGGTGCCCGCCTACGCCACGGTGGTGGGCAACCCGGGCCGGGTGGTCAAAATGGCCAACGTCCGGGTGGGCGAGCTGGATCACGCCAACCTGCCCGACCCGGTGAAGGAAAGAATACTGGCAATGGAAGACAAGATCCGCCGCCTGGAAGCGCTGGTGGATCAATGCGGGGAGGATGATTCACATGATGATCTTTAATACCATGACCCGGAAAAAGGAAGAATTCGTGCCCATCAAGGAAGGCCACGTGGGCATCTACGCCTGCGGCCCCACGGTCTACAACTACTTCCACATCGGCAACGCCCGGCCCTTCATCATCTTCGACACCCTGCGGCGCTACCTTGAGCACAAGGGGTACGACGTGACCTTCGTTCAGAACTTCACCGACATCGACGACAAGATGATCAAGCGGGCCAACGAAGAGGGCACCACGGTGGAGGAGCTGGGCAACCGGTTCATCGAGGAATACAAAAAGGACGCCGCCGCCCTGGGCGTGCGTCCAGCCACTTATCACCCCCGGGCCACCCGCCACATCGGCGAGATCATCGGCCTCATCAAAAAGATCGAGAAAAACGGCTACGCCTACGCCGTGGACGGCGACGTCTACTTCGACACCCAGGCCTACCGTTCCCGCTACGGCCGCCTCACCGGCCAGGATCTGGACGACCTGGAAAGCGGCGCCCGGGTGGACGTGGACGAAAAGAAAAAGCATCCCATGGACTTCGCCCTCTGGAAGGCGGAAAAGCCCGGCGAGCCCTCCTGGAACAGCCCCTGGGGCAAGGGCCGCCCCGGCTGGCACATCGAGTGCTCCGCCATGAGCATGAAGTACCTGGGCGATTCCTTCGACATCCACTGCGGCGGCGTGGACCTGATCTTCCCCCACCACGAAAACGAGATCGCTCAGAGCGAGGCCGCCACTGGCAAGCCCTTCGCCCGCTACTGGATGCACAACGGCCACATCAACGTGGACAACCAGAAAATGAGCAAGTCCGCGGGCAACTTCTTTACCGTCCGGGACATCGCCAAGGAATTCGACCTGGAGGCGGTGCGCATGTTCATGCTCTCCGCTCAGTACAGAAGCCCCGTCAACTTCTCCCGGGCCATGATCGAGCAGGCCAAGGCCTCCCTGGACCGGCTCTACACCGCCCGCAACAACGCCGCCTTCCTCCTGGACACCGCGCCGGACGGGGAGCTTACCGAAGAAGAAAAGGCATTCGTCGCCCGGGGCCAGGACGCCGTATCCAAGTTCGACGCCGCCATGGACGACGATCTCAACACCGCCGACGCCCTGGGCGCCATATTCGAGTACGTCCGGGACATGAACAGCACTCTCAACGAAAAGTCCACCCGCGCCGCGGTGCAGGCGGGCCTTGACACCCTCAAGACCAATGACCGACGTGCTGGGCCTTCTCTGGAAGGAAGCGGACACCACCCCCGAGGACGTAAAGGCCCTGGTGCAGCAGCGGGTGGCCGCCAAGAAGGCCAGGGATTTCGCCCTGGCCGACCAGCTCCGCTCCCAGGTGCTCTCCATGGGCTACGTCATCGAGGACACCCCCACCGGCCCCAAGGTGAAAAAGGCCTGATGAGCCTTCTTGATGAGGCCGCCCGGGCCATGGAGGAGGGCAGCGAGGTGACGGGAGCCGCCTTTGAGCAGGAACGCCTGGAGGGGCTGACCGGCTCCCTGCTGGAGTTCGTGGACTGCTCCTTCACCGACTGCGCCTTCGGGCAAAACGATATAGACCGGCTGGTCATCTCCGGCGCGCGGTTCACCCGCTGCGACCTGTCCGGCTTGGCCCTGCGGGGCGGCACGCTGCGCAAATGCGCCTTCACGGACTGCCGCATGACCGGCTTTGAGGCGGTGGACGCCGCCTTGATGTACGTCCGCTTCGAGGACTGCGCCATCAACTACGCCAACTTTTCCTCCAGCCGCCTCCAGAGCGTGTCCTTTCATGGATGCCCACTGGACCACGGGGCCTTCTCGTCCCTTCGCTGGAAGGACGTGACCTTTTCAGACTGTTCCCTTCACGGTGCGGAGTTCCGCGGCGCGCCCCTAAAGGACGTGGACCTTCGCTCCTGCGACATACGGGCCCTTCGCGCCGCCCTGCCAGATCTGAGGGGCTGCGTGGTCAGGCCAGACCAGGCCATGGAGCTGTCCGCTCTTTTGGGCCTTGTGATCCGATAGGAGGTAATCGCATGTACGAACCGGTATGGATGAAGCCCTACTTCCGTAGCGACAGTGAGACTCCCTGGGGCGGCGACGCCCTGAAAACCCTCTTTGACAAAGACATTCCTTCCTCCGTCACCGGCGAAAGCCTGGAGGTCAGCGCCCTGCCCGGCCGGGAGAGCGTGGCCGTGGGCGGGCACTACGACGGCTGGAAGCTCACCGACATCTGGCAGGACTGGGGCGGGGAAGGGGAGTTCCCCCTGCTGTTAAAGCTCCTGGACGCCCGGGAGACCCTCAGCGTGCAGGTGCACCCCGGCGACGACTACGCCCGGGAAAAGG
>CADAGW010000133.1 GCA_902787475.1 uncultured Eubacteriales bacterium | reverse complement strand
CGCGCAGACCGGGTAATGGTCCGACAGCGGCACGCCGTGGAGCTGATCCCGCCAGACCTCCACGCGGGAAGGCGGGAAGCCGCGGGTAAGAATAAAGTCGATCTGGGGCTCGTCCGGGCGTTTCAGGTAATCGTGCCAGGTATTGCCGATGCCGTCCGTCTCGTCCTTGAGCCCCGCCGCCTTAAAGGCCTGTATGGGCAGGCTGTCCGGCGCGGCGTTCATATCGCCCATCACCAGGGCCGGGGCGTCCCAGTCGGAAAGATCCCTGGCCATACGATCCAGTATGGCGCCGGCCCCAAGGCGCCTGGCCTCGTCCGACACGTGGTCCAGGTGGGTATTGTACACATGGTACATCTTCCCCGTCTCTTTGCTCACCAGCAGCTCGTGGACGCACACCCGGGGGCAGTCGCTCTGCTCCGGATACCGGGAGCCGGGGGTGTGGGGCTCCGGGCTCAGCCAGAAGGTATCATAGGCCAACAGATCCCACTTGTCCCGCAGGTAGCCCAGCATGTTGTTCTCCCCGCCCAGATCCTTGTCCCGCCCCACGCCCATAAAGGCGTACATGGGCAGGTGCTCCCGAAGAAAGCGGGCCATAGAGGGGGTACATTCCTGCACCCCCACCCAGTCGGGAAGCTCCGTCTCCAGTTTGTCCAGGATCAGGCCCTTGCGGAACTGAAACCGCATGGTGCCGTCGTATCCCGTGTCCACCCGAAGATTAAACGTCAGCGCCTTCATAGCATGATCTTCTTTCCGGCCTCCGCCAGGCTCTCGGCCAGGCGGGCGGCCTCGGCCTTATCCGCCGCGCAGGCGTTGGCGTACAGCTTGATCTTGGGCTCCGTGCCGGAGGGGCGCACGCACAGCCAGGCCCCGCCCTCCAGTTCAAAGTACACTACGTCGCTCTTGGGCAGTCCGCCCCACCCGGAAAGATAGTCCCGGGTGCCCGTGACCTTCAGCTCCCCGATCTTCGCGGGAGGATTTTGCCTGAGGCCAGTCATGATGCCCCGCATCCTGTCCAGTCCGTCCAGGCCCGGCAGGGTCACGGCCACCACCTTGGCGGAATGATAGCCGTACTTTTGATATATCTCCTCCAGCGCGTCGTAGAGGGTCTTGCCCTGATCCCGGTAATACAGCGCCGCCTCGCTGATCAACAGGCAGGCGTTGACGCCGTCCTTGTCCCTCACACGGGTGCCGCTTAGATACCCGCAGCTCTCCTCGAACCCGAACACGAAGGTGTGCTCCCCGGTCTCCTCGAACTGCTGGATCTTCTCCGCGATGAACTTAAAGCCCGTCAGCACGTCGATCATGGCCACGCCGAAGTCCTCGCAAATGCGCCGGGCCAGCTCCGTGGTCACGATGGACTTGACCGCCGCCGCGTTCTTGGGCAGAGTGCCCAGGGCCTTTTTCTGGGTCAGCACGTAGTGAAGCAGCAGGCAGCCGATCTCGTTGCCCGTCAGCGCCCGGGCGTCGCCATGGTTGTCCTTCACCGCCAGGCCCACCCGGTCGCAGTCCGGGTCGGTGGCAAACACCACGTCCGCGCCGATCTCCTCGGCCAATTTGAGCGCCAGGGTAAAGGCGTCCTTCTCCTCGGGATTGGGCACCTTCACGGTGGGGAAGTCGCCGTTGGGCAATTCCTGTTCCGGCACCACGGTCACGTCGGTAAAGCCCGCCCTTTTCAGGGCCGTCCTCACCGGGATATTGCCGCTGCCGTGGAGGGGGCTGTATACGATCTTGAGCCCCGCGCCTTCGCTCTGATCCTTCTCAGGGTCGATCAGAAGGGTCTGGGCGTAGGTCTGATACCTCTCGTCCTGCTCTTCTCCCAGGTAGATCAGAAGGCCCTTATCAAGCGCCTCCTTCTCGTCCATGGGCACGGCCTCGGAAAAGTCCGTCTCCGCGATCTTCTCCTGCACGATGGCCGCCCGATCCGGGGGCAGCTGGCCGCCGTCCTCCCAGTAGACCTTGTATCCGTTGTACTGCTTAGGATTGTGGCTGGCGGTGATCACCACGCCCGCCATGGCCTTTTGATCCCGCACGGCAAAGGAGAGCATGGGCACGGGCCGAAGGCTCTCATAGAGCATGGTCTTGACCCCCCAGGCGCACAGCACCAGCGCCGCCTCCCGGGCGAACTCCTGGCTGTGGTTTCTGGAATCGAAGGCCACGCACACGCCTCTCTCCCGGCCCCCCGGGGTGGCGATGAGCAGCTTGGCCAGCGCCGCGCTGGCCCGCCGCACGGTGTATATGTTCATGCGGTTGGTGCCCTGGGCCATCACGCCCCGCATGCCCGCGGTGCCGAAGCTCAGGTCGGTATAAAAGCGGTCCTCGATCTCCGCCTCGGGAAGGGCGGTCAGCTCGTCCATCTCCTCCCGGGTCTGGGCCACCGATGTAAGCCAGTGCTCATACGCCTGCCGGTACTCCATATCGTCCTCTCCTTTTCCGCCTTCGTCTGTCCTTGGCCGGGATCTTTTCCCAATGCTTCAGGGAGTTTTTCGGCATCCCCGCCAAAAAACTCCCTTCTGCCGATCCTTGATCCCTGTATCCGGAGCCCGGAGCGGACGCCCCAGGCCCCGGATCGTGTCACTTATTTACGCCTGCTGCTGGTCCAGAAACTCGTTCAGGGCCTTCACCAGCGCGTCGGCGTCCACGCCGTGCACCATGCTGGCGTCCTCGATGCTCTCCGCGGTGGCATGGGGGCAGCCCAGGCAGTGCATACCGAACTGCATGAAAATGGGAGCGGTGTAACGGTTGATCCTCAGCACCTCGCCGATGCTCATCTGCTTGGTTACCATGAAAAAAGACCTCCTGTGATTTGGTTCCTTTATATTGTACACTCATCCCCGGCAAAATGCAATGGAGCGCAGGTTATTTTCTTCGGCATATCCAATCCGGGGCGCTTTTGCCCCCATAAACGGAATTTTTCATAAAACTTCCCTTGACAATTCCGGTTTTCAGCCGTATACTGGTAAGGCTCGTGTTATAGCAATTCCTGGAGCCCCGCTCCATGCTAAGAAAGGATGTATCATACTATGGCAGCAAGTGTTCGTACCTATCAGCCCAAAAAGCGTCAGCGTTCCAAGGTGCACGGCTTCCGCGCCCGCATGAAGACCAAGACCGGCCGCAACGTGCTCAAAGCCCGTCGTCTGCGGGGCCGCAAGGTGCTGTCCGCCTAAGGTGTCGGACAATACGAAAAGCGCACAGGAGTACGGCCCGCTCCCATCCACTGGGACGCGGGCTTCGTCTCGTGCCCAGCGGCCTTATTCCCTGGGCCGCCGCTACTCCCTGGGGGGCAACAAGCGCTATCAGGCCGTCTATCGCCGGGGGCAGTCCTATCCCGGGCGGTACATGTCCCTGATCTATCAAAAGAGCAGCCGCCTGCGGGTGGGCTTCGCCGCCTCCGCCAAGGTGGGCAACAGTGTGGTTCGCCACCGGGTTCGCCGCCGCATGACGGAGGATTTCCGTATGCTCCGCGCTTCTCTCCCCAGCGGCAACTACGTATTCGCCGCCCGGCCCAGCGCCGCCGCCGCGCCCTGGCAGGCCATGGCCTCTGAAATGCGCGCCCTTCTGCGCCGGGCCCGCCTTCTGCCGTGAAGCGGGTCCTCATGGGCCTGATCTGGTTTTACCAGAAGGCCATCAGTCCCTACCTGCCCGGCGCCTGCCGCTACACCCCCACCTGTTCCCAGTACGCCATGGAGGCCATACGGGAATACGGGGCCCTGAAGGGCGGATGGATGGCCCTTCGCCGGGTGCTTCGCTGCAATCCGTTTCATCCGGGAGGCTACGATCCCGTGCCGCCCAAGCCTAAGGAGGAGGATCCATGAGATTCGGTTTCATCGGCGACCACTTGGAATGGGTGCTTCGTCAAATCGTCAATATCATACCCGGCGGCAACTACGCCATCGCCGTGCTGATCTTCATCGTCATCATCCGTCTGTTGCTCATGCCCCTGGATATCCGCTCCAAGCGCAGCATGATGCGCCAGGCCAAGATCCAGCCCCAGGTGGACGCCCTGCGCAAGAAGTATGAAAAAGACCCCCAGAAGATGAACATGAAGATGCAGGAGCTCTACAAAAAGGAGCACGTGAGCATGCTGGGCGGCTGTCTCCCCATCCTGATCAGTATGCCCCTTCTGTTCGCCATGTTCGCCGTCATCCGCGACATCTCCAACGAGGGCACCGTGCTTATGCTTCTGGACATCAAGGAGCATCTGGACGCGGGCGAAATGGATTACCGCCCCGTGCTTCAGAGCTTTTTGTGGATCAAGAACATATTCCAGCCTGACTCCGTGTTTTCCACCGTCATGCCCGAAGCCGCGGCCAGCGTGAACAACGCCCTGATCGGCATGCGGGAGTCCACCTCCGTCTATACCGCCGAGATGCTCCAGACCGCGAAGGAATTCCTGGCCAGCGAGACCTACGCCGCCTGGGCCGCGGAATACGGCAACACCGCCTGGTACAAGGGCAATATGATGGGCCTGTGGAACATGACCATCCCCATGGCCTTCAACGGCTGGTGCATACTGCCCCCTCTGGCCGGTCTGAGCCAGTACCTGTCCACCCTGCTCATGAACGCGGGCAATCCCCAGCAGAACAACGCCAACAGCCCCGCCGGCTCCACTGGCAAGATCATGAAGTACTTCTTCCCCATCTTCTCCGTCTTCATCTGCTTCTCCTCCAACGCGGTGTTCGCCCTGTACTGGGTGGTGTCCGCGGCGGTGCAGAGCGTGCAGACCTACTTCATCGGCAAGTGGATTGAAAAACGCGAAGCCGAAAAAGCGCTTAAGGAGGCACAACAGGCATGAAATCCATCGAGACGTCCGGCAAGACCGTGGAAGACGCCATCCAGGCCGGACTCAAGGAACTGGGATGTGACATTACCGACGTTACCTACGAAGTGCTGGATCAGGGCAAGCCGGGTCTGTTCGGCATGTTCGGCCGCCTGGCCAAGATCCGCATGGCCCGCAAGGAAGAGGAAAAGAACGAGTTCGCCGCCATCGGCATCTCTAAGCCCCGCGCTGAAAAACCCGCTCCCAAGGCGGAGGAGGCCAAGCCCGAGTCCAAGCCCCATCAGGAGGAGATCGAGGAGCCCCTGGTGCCCCACACTCCCGAGGAGTATTCCGACTGCGCCAAGGCCGCCACGGCCTTCCTGGATACCGTGACCCACGGCATGGGTGTGAACGTGGATATGGCCGTGTCTGAGAACGACAAGCACCTTTCCGTGGAAATGACCGGCGATCCCCTGGGCATCCTCATCGGACGCCGGGGCGATACCCTGGACGCCCTTCAGTACCTCACCAGCCTGGTGGTCAATAAGAAAAAGTCCGACTACGTGCGGGTGTCCCTGGACAGCGAGCACTACCGGGCCAAGCGGGAGGAGGCCCTCACCAAGCTGGCCGAGCGCATGGCCTATAAGGCCCAGCGGTCCGGACGCAAGGTGGCCCTGGAGCCCATGAACCCCTACGAGCGGCGCATCCTCCACTCCGCGCTCCAGAATCATCCCGCCGTCACCACCCACAGCGAGGGCGAAGAGCCCTATCGCCGGGTCATCATTACCCTCAAATAATCCCCTGCCCCTCCACCGCCCGGCCCCGCGCCGGGCGGCTCTGTATATCGAGATAGGGAGAACGAAGGGAGGCGCTTGGCGCTGCGCGCGCCAAGACCTGCGCCAAAGGGGCCAGGTCCTCAATTCGGCATAGTCGTTTTTGAAATCCGTATATTCAAAAACTCCTTGCCTCATTGGGCTCTTTCCGGCACTTTTCCGCCACTGGCGGGTGCCTCCATTCGCCCCCTTTGGAATCCCATTTTCCGCCTTCGGCGGGAGGGAATGGAATAAACAACCTTCTATCGCAATACCGGCAAGCCACATATCGTCAGAACATCTACCCTCGTACTATTTTTCATACCCGCCCGAAGGGCGAAAAAGGGATTCTTAAGGGCCTAAGGCCCTTAACCGCGGAGTCTGAGGCCGCGCAGGCCTCAGCGCCTCCCCAACCACAAAGGAGGGATCGCCATGCATACCGCACCCAAGCCGCCCTATCTGGGCGTGGCCTACTATCCAGAGGACTGGCCGGCCCGCATCGGCGAATTCGCCTGGCGCAAAATGGAGCCCCGGGAGGGAGAATACGATTTCAGCTACTTCCATAGGGTAGTGGACAAGCTGGGCGCGGCGGGCATCGCCGTGATCCTGGGCACCCCCACCGCCACCCCGCCCGTATGGTTTCTCAAAAAGCACCCGGACGCCGCGGCCGAGAAGCGGGAAGGCAGGAAGGCCAGCCACGGCGGCCGCCGCCACATCTGCTCAAACCACCCCTCATTCATCGAAAAATCCAAGGAGATCGCCCGCCGCATGGCCATGGAGTTCGGCCGAGACCCCCAGGTGATCGGCTGGCAAATCGACAACGAGATCTACGCCGGCGACGGCGGCTGCTTCTGTCCCGCCTGCCTTTCCCGCTTCCGCGAATGGCTCCGGGACCAGTACGGCACGGTGGACGCCCTCAACGAGGCCTGGGACACCAACATCTTCTCCCAGTGGTACGACGGCTTTGACGACGTGCCCGCGCCACGGGACGGCTGGCACAACCCCCACCTGATCCAGGCCTGGGACACCTTCCAGAACCTGAGCCACGTCCGCTTCGTCCACGCCCAGGCCGACGCCATGCGGCCCTATACCGACAAGCCCATCGGCACCGACACCATGCCGGTGTACGCCATGGACTATCGGCTGCTGTCCCAAAAGCTGGACGTGATGCAGTTCAACCACTACAATACGCCTGAAAACCTCTACCAGTGTGCCATGCACATGGACTTTCTGCGGACGCTGAAGGACCGCCCCTTCTGGAACACGGAGACCTCCACCACCTGGAACGGCAGCACGGACATATGGATGAAGACCCCTCCCGAGGGCTTCTGCCGGGCCAATTCCTGGCTGCCCCTGGCCCTGGGCGGGGAGGCCAACTGCTACTGGCTCTGGCGCACCCACTGGGGCGGCCACGAGCTGATGCACGGCAGCGTGCTCTCCGCCAGCGGTCGGCCCATGCACGTGGAAAACGAGGTGCGGCAGGTGGCCCGAGAGTTCGCCCGGGCGGCGGACATGATCGAAAACTGCCCGGTTCAGACCGATGTGGCCCTCCACTTCGACACCGTGTCCTTCAACATGTTCCGCTCCCAGTCCGTGGTGCGGAACCTGGGCTACACCCAGACCGTGGCATCCCGGTTCTATAAGCCCATGGTGGATCTGGCCCTGAGGCCCGACGTCATCGACAGTGCCCAGGATCTCTCCCGTTATAAGCTCATCGTTTCTCCCCTCATGCTCACCCTGGAAAAGGACGGTCTGGCCAGCCGCATCTCCGACTGGGTCCGGCAGGGCGGCGTCTGGGTGGCGGGCCCCATGACGGACGTGCGCACCCTCTGCGGCACCCGCTATCAGGACCGGCCTACGGGCATCCTCGAGTCCCTCACCGGGGCCAGATGGTATTATTCCGTGCCCGAGGGGGCCCACACCGCCAGGTGGGCCGACGGCTCCGCCTTCGCCTGCGACACCTGGTTTGAGCTGTGGCAGGGCCAGCAGCCCCTGGCTACCATCGCCAGCGGCCACAGCGCCCTGGTGGGCAAGAGCGTGGCCCTCCGCTGCCCGGTGGGCAAGGGATGCGTGTACATCCTCGGCACCCTGCCCTCCCACGACGCCTTCACCCGCCTTCTGTCCATGGCCCTGGATGACGCCCGGGTACCCTATGGCGGCCTGACGGGCGAGGTCATGGTCTCCCCCCGCCGGGGCGGCGGCCATATCCTGGTGGAATACGCCGGGAAAGAGGCGGAATATCGCCTGAATGGGCCCGCGCGGGACATCCTCACCGGCGATACCTTTGACGGCTCCGTGCCCCTCTCTCCCTACCAGACCCGGGTCCTGGAGCCGGTATGACGCATACAGAACAGAGGAGGACGCATATGGACATCAGAAGCTATACCGTCCCGGATGCCCTGGGAAGGGATACCCGGGACTTGGCCGCGGGCAAGGTGCAGGCGATCCTGGACGACATCCGCCACCGGGGCATATTCTATATCGGCCGCCGGGACTGCGTGACGGGCTACGGCGATACGGAATTTTACGACTGGGATCTGTATTTTGAAATGCTGTTTTTGTCCTATTTCGGCGTTTCGGAATACTGCCTGAACAACGTGGAAACGTTTCTGGACACCCAGCTTCCCACGGGCTTTGTCTCCCGCACCCTCCGCGAGCCCCGGCCCCGCCAGCACTTTAAGCCCTTCCTGGCCCAGACGGCTCTGCTGGGCTCCCGGCAGAACCGGGATTTTCGCTGGCTCTGCGGCAAATACTACGAAAGGCTCCAAAAGTACCTGGACTATTGGTTCTGGTACCGGGACGCGGACAAAAACGGCCTGTGCTATTGGGACGGCTCCGACGAAAGCGGCATGGACAACCAGGCCCGCCGCCTGGGGCACATGGACATATGCGAATACGAGGGCGTGGATCTGAACTGCTACCTGGCGCGGGAGCTGGACGCCATGGCCCAGATCGCCGGGGAAATGGGCCTTCATCAGGACGAGGAGGCCTACCGCCGCCACTCCGCCCGCCTCAAAGCGCTGATCGAGGCCGCCTTCTGGAACGAAAAGGACGGCTTTTACTACGACCGGAGCGAAAAGACAGGGCAGTTAAACCCAGTTCTGTCGGTGGCGGGCTTTATGCCCCTGTGGTGCGGCGCGGCGTCCCCGGAGCGGGCGGATCGGCTGATCCGGGAGCACCTGACCAATCCCGACGAATTCTGGCTTTCCTACCCCGTGGCCACCTGGTCCAAATCGGAGCCGGATTATTACCAGATGAAGAGGGACATGTGCAACTGGATGGGCGCCACCTGGATCCCCACCAATTACATGGTGTTCCGGGGCCTGGTGGACTACGGCTATACGGACGTGGCCCGCTCCCTGGCGGAAAAGACATTTGAATTGGTGGTGAGCCAGCCCCACCTGTGCGAATTTTACAACGGCGAAACGGGCACCGGCCAGGGCAGGGCCCCCTTCTGGGGCTGGTCGTCCCTGGGATACGTGATGCTCGCCGAGCTTTTGGGCGGCTTCAGCCACAGCGACCTGGACGCCAGGGAGTTTCACACCTTTGACGGCTTCCATTTCAGCCGCTGGTGATCTCCCGGCGCTCCCCCCGGTGAAAAGGCACGACGCGCAGAAAAATCCCACCGCAACAGCCGTTTTCCTTAACCTTTTCTCCATGACGGACGCGGGGAATTGTGTTATACTTTATCAAAAATCGCCGTGGCCGGCCCTTTCCGGCCCCATACAAAGGAGATACACCCTATGCTCATACGGCATCCGGGGGAAGAGACCCTGGGCCAGCCCCCCGAGAACGCCTTCGTGGCCTACGACAGTCACGGCCGCTTCGCCGGGGCGGCGGCGGTACACGAAAGCTATAACGAGATCCGCTTCCCGGACAGGCCCCTTCGCTACCGGCTTGAGATCAGCTGCCCGCCGGAGTCCTTCGGCACCCTGGTGGGCGCGGCCATGGCCCGGGCCATGCAGATGCGCCGGGAACACATGGAGGTGCCCGCCCGCATATATATGGAATGTGATCCGGACGACGAGCTGCGCCAGACCGAGGCCAAAAAGCACGGCTTCACCATAGACGACGAGATGATCAAATGGCGCAAGACCCTCCAGCGGGCCCCCATACCCATCGCCCTGGAGGATGGCTGGGTGGCCATGCGGGACACGCTGGCCGACGAGCGGGAGCGGAGCTATTTCTGCCAGCGCTTTGAAAAGATCATGGGCGTGGAGGAGGTCTACGCCCGTTCCTGGGTGCGGGAAAAGCGGGCCCTGCCCCGCTTCCAGCGCCTGTTGGTGGTCAACCGGGACGGCCTGGCCGGCGAGATGGCCCTGTGGGCCGAAAACCGGGTGGGCGAGATCGGCTATCTCTTCGTCACCCCCGAATGCCGCCGCCGGGGCGTGGGCAGCTATCTGTTTGAAATGGCCCGGGAGCAGCTCATCTCCGAGGGCATCCGGGAATCCGTGTTCCTGGCCCCCCGCAGCATGACCGCCCTCTCCCGCCGGGCCGCGGCGGCGGGCTACCGCTCGGTGGAGAGCGTCACGCTCTACGCCGGCATCAATCTCTGATCGGGTAAAGGAGGTAAAACCATGAGTCAGCCCAAATACAAAGTCGGTATCATCGGCGCCACCGGTATGGTGGGCCAGCGCTTCATCACCCTGCTCCACGACCATCCCTGGTTTGACATCACGGTATTGGCCGCCAGCGCCCGTTCCGCGGGCCAGTGCTACGGCGACACCGTGAAGGGCCGCTGGTTCATGAAGGACCCCCTGCCCCAGGACGTGGCCGAAATGACTGTATACGACGCCTCCCTGGTGGAGGAGGTGGCCTCCCGGGCGGACTTCGTGTTCTGCGCGGTGAACATGCCCAAGGACCAGATCCGGTCTCTTGAAGAGGCCTACGCCCGCACGGAGACCCCCGTGGTGTCCAACAACTCCGCCCACCGGGGCACTCCCGACGTGCCCATGATGGTGCCGGAGATCAACTCCGACCACTGCGAGGTCATAGAGCATCAGAAAAAGCGGCTCGGCACCAGCCGGGGCTTTATCGCCGTCAAGCCCAACTGCTCCATACAGGGCTACGTACCCGCCATCACGCCGCTTCTGTCCTACGGCCCGGAAAAGATCAGCGTGTGCACCTACCAGGCCATTTCCGGCGCGGGCAAGACCTTTGAGACCTGGCCCGAGATGGTGGACAACGTGATCCCCTTCATATCCGGCGAGGAGGAGAAGAGCGAAAAGGAGCCCCTGAAGATCTGGGGCCGCGTGGAAAACGGCGTCATCGTGCCCGCCGAAAAGCCCGTCATATCCGCCCAGTGCTACCGGGTGGCCGCCTCCGACGGCCACATGGCGGCGGTGAGCGTGTCCTTCGCCCGCAAGCCGGAGAAGGAGGAGATCCTGCGCCTGTGGAGCGAATACGAAGGTCTGCCCCAGAAGCTCCATCTGCCCAGCGCCCCCCAGCGCTTTCTCACCTACTTCGACGAGGATGCCAGGCCTCAGACCCGGCTGGACCGGGATCTCTACGGCGGCATGGGCGTCAGCGTGGGAAGGCTCCGGGAGGACAGCATATTCGACTACAAGTTCGTGTCCCTCAGCCACAACACCCTGCGCGGCGCCGCCGGCGGCGCGGTGCTCACCGCGGAGCTTCTCTGCGCCCTGGGCCACATCGTCAACAAGTAACGCAAACCGTTCTTCTTCGTCAAGGGTTGGGGTGCCGGATTGCTTCGTCGGCCTTTCAGGCCTTCCCGCCATGACACATACCTCTTTGTCATTGCGAGGAGCGAAGTGACGAAGCAATCCGTTCCCTGAAATATCTCGATACAGACAGATCATCTTTATCACACCAAAGAAAAGGAGAGAGGCAATATGAAAATCGCTTTCGGCTGCGATCACGCCGGTTTCGAGTACAAGGAGCGGGTCATCGAGCACCTGCGCCAGAAGGGCCACGAGGTGGTGGATTTCGGCACCAACGGCCCCGAGTCCGTGGATTATCCCGTGTACGGCGAAAAGGTAGGCCGGGCCGTGGGCCACGGCGAGTGCGACTTGGGCGTGCTGATCTGCGGCACCGGCTTCGGCATCTCCCTGTCCGCCAACCACTGCGCGGGCGTGAGGGCCGTGGTCTGCTCCGAGCCCTTCACCGCCCAGCTGGCCCGCCGCCACAACAACGCCAACGTGCTGGCCTTCGGAGCCCGGGTGGTGGGCATCGAGATGGCCTACATGATCATCGACTCCTTCCTGGACGCCCAGTTCGAGGGCGGCCGCCACGCCCGCCGGGTGGCCATGATGGACGCCATCCAGAGAGAGGGCTGATCTTTAGTCCCCATATACAGTCCCCCAAGCCGCCATGGAGCTTTCCACGGCGGCTTGCTCGGTAAAATGACGCTTTGGCCCCTGGAACCAGCCCCTTTGCCGCCGCGTCCAAAAAGAAAAACAGAAAAGGACACAAAGCGCAGCTTGCCGCCTGTGTGTTCTCGCGTCTCGTGCTGATTCCCGGTATCGTCCTGACGGCGGCCATGCAGCTCTACGCCCCGGTGCTTGACACCTACCGCGCCGCCGTCACCGAGGGCTGGGACATGGAAAAGATCGATGAGCACGACTTAAGCTATGTCCTCGCCTACCTGGGCGATATGGGCGAGACGCTGGGCTACCGGCTGATGGATATCGACCAGGACGGCTCCCCGGAGCTGCTCATCGGCCTGGCGGCGGACCGGGAGGGCCTGCGGGAGAACATACTGGGCCTGTACACCCTGGTGGACTACGCGCCCAAGCAGGTATGCAAGGGCTGGGAGCGGAACAGCTACGACCTTCTTGACGACATGACCATCCTCAATCATGGCTCCAACAGCGCCTTCTCCGGCGGCACCATCCTCTGGAAGCTGGAAAACGGCCAGCTGGTGGCCCTGGACGCCGTCATCCACGACTATGAGAAGGACGAAAACAACCCCTACTTCCGCACCGACGGCAGCTGGGAGGCCGCCGACGGCGAGCCCATCTCCAACGAGGAGGCCGAAGGCCTGCTCTCCCAGTGGGAAAGCCGCTACATGGCCATAGGCTATCTGCCCCTCATCGAGGAATGATCCCCTTCTGACCCGCCCAGGCATCGGAGGCACGATATGACGCTTCAGCAGCTCAACTACATCATCGTCATTTCCGAGGTGGGCTCCATGAACCGGGCCGCGGAAAAGCTGTTCGTCACCCAGCCCTCCCTCACCAGCGCCGTGAAG
Organism: uncultured Eubacteriales bacterium; assembly: GCA_902787475.1. Classification (GTDB taxonomy): domain Bacteria; phylum Bacillota; class Clostridia; order Christensenellales; family Aristaeellaceae; genus RUG13279. The sequence continues at coordinate 944 of CADAGW010000133.1, read as the reverse complement.
GAGCTGGAAAAGGAGCTGGGCATCACCATATTCAACCGCACCGGCAAGGGCATCACCCTCACCGCGGAGGGCATGGACTTCCTGCCCCACGCCCGCCAGGTCTACGGCCAGTACCTGAACCTGATGGAGGCCTACGGCCCCGGCGGCGCCCGCAAGCAGAAATTCGCCGTGTCCACCCAGCACTATTCCTTCGCCGTAAAGGCCTTCGTGGAAACGGTGAAGGCCTTCGACGTGACCCAATACGAATTCGCCGTGCGGGAGACCCGCACCAAAGAGGTCATAGACGACGTGGCCAGCCTGCGCAGCGAGATCGGCATACTCTACCTGTGCGAGTTCAACCGGAAGGCCGTGGGCAAGCTGCTCTCCGAGAGCGGGCTGGAATTTCACCGCATCGTGGACTGCGACGCCTACGTGTATATGTGGAAGGGCCATCCCCTGGCCTGGAAGCGGTCCATCACCCTGGAGGAGCTGGCGGACTACCCCTGCATATCCTTCGAGCAGGGGGACAACAGCAACTTCTACCTGGCCGAGGAGATCCTCTCCACCAACGACTACCCCCGCACCATCAAGGTGTGCGACCGGGCCACGGCCCTCAACCTCATGGTGGGCCTGTGCGGCTACACGCTCTGCTCCGGGGTCATCTGCGAGGAGCTGAACGGCTCCGACTACATCGCCATCCCCTACGCGGAGGACCAGGACAACCCCAACAGCGTGATGAGCATAGGCTATGTGGTGCGCAAAAACACCATTCTCAGCGCCGTGGGCGAGCGCTACGTATCCGAGATCCGCAAATACTTAAGCCACGCCGCCCGGGGCCGGGCCTGACCCCCTCCACACACAAACAAACGGACTGCCGTCTTTGCGCGACAGTCCGTTTCAGCGCGCCCACAAACAGGGCTTGTGGGTGCGGAAGCGCAGGATTTGTGCATCTGCGATGCACGGGC
>CADAGW010000132.1:2486-8473 GCA_902787475.1 uncultured Eubacteriales bacterium | reverse complement strand
GGCGCAAAACGCCCCCAGGGCCACCAGGGCGGTAAGGCACAGGCACAGGGGCACCCGGGCCCGCTCCACCCAGCGGGCCAGCCTCTCGCCGCCCAGGCGGAGGGGCGCGTGCCGGGTGGCGGATAAGGGCTTTTCAAAGATCAGCGCCACCGCGGGCATCATCAAAAACACGCCCAGCATGCTGATCAGGATCCCCTTGGACAGCACAAGGCCGATGTCAAAGCCTATGGTGAAGCTCATGAACAACAGGGACAGAAGCCCCGCCGCCGTGGTGAGGGCGCTGGACAATATGCGCATGAAGCATTCAGACAGCGCCGCCGCCATGGCCTCTTCGGGAGAAAGCCCCCTGTCCCGCTGGGCGTGGAAGGCGTGCAGGAGCATGATGGCGTAGTCGATGGACAGGGCCAGCTGGAGAATGGCGCACACGGCGAAGGTGATAAACGACACGTCGGGGAAGATCAAATTGGTGCCCATATTGATGACGATAGACACGGAGAGCACAAACAGGATCACCAGCGGCTCCAGATACGCCCTGGACGCCGCCAGCAGCACCAGCGCCACCACCGCCACGGATATGGCCATCACCAGGGGGATCTCCCGGGCCACGCTCTGCTGGGCGTCCAGCTGGGACGCCGCCGCTCCGCCCACGTAATACTCTCCCGCCTGGGGGAACATGGCGCGAAGCTCCTCCGTCAGCGCCGATGCGTCGCAGTCAGACAGCGACAGGGTCACAAGCTGCCGCGTCTGCCCCTCCCACACCACGTCCTTTTCCCTGTCGTACTCCGCCAGAAGCACGGGATCCAGGGCGTTCAGGTCAGACACGATCGTCTCCATGTCCTCCGGGCTCTGCCCGGCAAACATCAGCCGCATCTGGTCGCTGGAGCCAAATTCCTCCTCCATTTTGGCCAGCGCCCGCTTGGTCATGGTGTCGTCGGAGAGATACCGGTTCAGATCGTAATTGATGCGGGTCTTGCCGATACAGCTCCCGCTCCACGCGCAAAGGATCAGCATCGCCGCCAGGATCCATATCCTGCGCTTCACGATGCCGCGAGCAATCCTGTCCCTCATGCCCAGCTTCCTCTCATAAAAGCATCATTTGCATTAGCGTATCACAGGCCGCGGGCTCTGTCAACCGCGTATGGGTGAAAAGAAACGGGCGGTTGACATTCCTATCCTGAAGTGCTATACTTCACATAACATATTCTGCGGAGGGAGGAAAGGCGATGGACACAAAGCATTACGCCTTTTTCCAGAACCGGGAATGCGAGTATTTCCCCTGCCACAAGGGCATAGATCCGGAGGAGTTCAACTGCCTGTTCTGCTACTGTCCCCTCTACGCCCTGGGGCGCAAATGCCCGGGCCGCTTTTACTTTAACGACAAGGGGATCAAGGTCTGCACGGGGTGCACATTTCCCCACCACCGGGACAACTACGAAAAGGTGATCGCCCGCTACGGGGACATCGCCGATCTGATCCGCCGCCAGGAGGAAGAGGCGGGCAAGGGAGGAAAAGACAAATGAGACGGGACGATATCGTGCTGCTGGACGGAGCCGTGGGCACCAGCCTTTGGGAAAAGGCGGAGGACAAGGTAGCGGTGTGGCGCTACAACGTGGAAAATCCCCGCATCGTGTCGGAGCTGAACCGGGAGTTTATGGAGGCCGGGGCCCAGATCGTATTGGCCAATACCTTCGGGGCCAACCGCTACGCCGTGGGCAAATCCGGCTACACCGTCAAACAGATCGTCTCCGAGGGCGTCAGGCTCTGCCGCGAGGCGGTGGGAGACGGGGCCCAGGTGGCCCTCTCCGCCGGGCCCCTGCCCATGCTCCTTGAGCCCTACGGGGATTTGACCGAGGAGGAGTGCTTTGCGGCCTACGACGAGCAGATCTCCTCGGGCATGGAGTACGACCCGGACGTGATCACCCTTCAGACCTTCATGGACGTGGACATGCTGGCCATTGCCGCCCGTGCCGCCGCCAAATACGGCAAGCCCATATTCTGCATGGCCACCTTCAACGAGGTGGGCAAGACCATCATGGGCCACTCCGTGGAGCGGTTCGTAGAGGCCATGGAGGGCCTGCCCATCACCGCCATCGGCATGAACTGCTCCCTGGGGCCGGAGAAGGCGGTGCCGGTCATCGCGTCCTTCAGGCAGTACACCGACCTGCCCCTGATCTTCAAGCCCAACGCCGGAAAGCCCATACTGCAGGGCGGAGAGTCCAAGATGCAGTACGACGTGGACACCTTCGTGGAGGACTGCATGTCGGCGCTGGAATGCGACGTACAGTACATCGGCGGCTGCTGCGGCAGCAACGCGTCCTATATCCGGGCGCTCAAAAAGCGCATCTGGGGCTGACGGGAGGCATATATGGCGTTTGACGATATCAAGAACACGCCCAAGCTGGGCTTTGGGCTGATGCGACTGCCCCGGCGGGGGCTTTTGACCGACGTGGAGCAGGTCAAAACCATGGTGGACATGTTCCTTGGGGCGGGCTTTACCTACTTTGATACCGCCTACGTCTATCCCGGCTCCGAGGCGGCCATCCGCAAGGCCCTGGTGGAGCGGCACCCAAGGGACAGCTACACCCTGGCCACCAAATTAAACGCGTTCCTCCTGGCTCCCACGGAAAAGGCGGCCAAGAAGCAGTTCACCACAAGCCTGGAGCGCACCGGGGCGGGATATTTCGACTACTACCTTCTCCACGCCCTGATGGAAAACAACTATACCCGGTACGACAAGTTCCACCTGTGGGACTTCGTGGCGGAGAAAAAGAGAGAGGGGCTGATCAGGCACGCGGGCTTTTCCTTCCACGCCGGGCCGGAGCTGTTGGACAAGCTCCTCACCGCCCACCCGGAGGTGGACTTTATACAGCTTCAGATCAACTACGCCGACTGGGAGCGGCCCTCCGTCGCCTCCCGGGCCAACTACGAGGTGGCCCGGCGGCACGGCGTGTCCGTGGTGGTGATGGAGCCGGTGAAGGGCGGCGCGCTGGCCGACCCGCCGGAGAAGGTCAAGCGGCTGATGAAGCAGCACAGCCCCCACATGTCCTGCGCCTCCTGGGCCATCCGCTTCGCCGCCTCCCTGGACGGGGTGCTGACGGTGCTCTCCGGCATGTCCAACATCGACCAGATGCGGGACAATCTGTCCTATATGAAGGACTTTCAGCCCCTTGACGAGACCGAGCGGGAGGTGATCCGCCAGGCCCAGGAGATCATGGGCCACTCCTCCGCCGTGCCCTGCACCGCCTGCGGCTACTGCCGGGGCGGATGCCCCAGGCACATCGCCATACCGGACATATTTTCCGCCATGAACAAACAACTGGTGACCGGCCAGATGGAGGAGGCCAAGGCGGCCTACGCCCAGGCCGCCCCACAGGGGAGCGCCGCCTCCGACTGCGTGAACTGCCGCCAGTGCGAGAGGGCCTGCCCCCAGCATTTGCCCATCACGGAGAACCTCAAACGGGCCCGGGACATGTTCGGCTACTGACCGTGGACGGAAAGGAAAACACCATAAACGGGAAAAAACGCTTCTTAAGCGTGGCTGTGGCCGCGGTGCTCATGTGCCTGTGGGCCGGCCCCGGGGCGTTGGCATCCTCCGGCTCCTGCGGGGCCTCCGGCAGCAGCGTCACCTTCATCGCCCCCGACGCCTTCGCCGGGTCGCCGGTGGCCTTGGTGTGCGGCCCGGACTCTGCCGCCGCCATTTTCGCCCGGAACCAGGGCATTCCCTTCTCCGCGCCGTGACGGCCAAAACGATTGGAAGGGGCCGCGGATGGCTTCGTCACTTCGTTCCTCGGGGTGGCAGCGGGGGCTTTCCTGCCGTTGCGAGGAGGTCTTTTAGACCGACGAAGCAATCCGTAACCCCAATACATGATAAAACGATCCCGCGCCGAAGTCGTCCGTCCGGCCGCGGGATCGTTTTTTGCGGTTGTATATCTTCTTGCTCTCCACCCGCCGGGAGACGGGGGAGAAGTCCCATGTGACTCGTCTTTTGGCGTCCAGCTCCCTTCGGGCCTTTTTGCTCATCTTGGCCCGCTCTATGAATCTGTCCATATCCTTCCTTCCTTTCCGTGGGTTTACCCTTTGGACGGAGGAAGGGGATGGCGGGTTCCCTTACGCGATGGTGCCAAAGAAGTGGACGATGTTCATGTCCTCGATCATCTTGCTTCCGTGGGCCCCTCTGCCGCCGGGCACGGGGTGCTGGCCGTGGTCGGGGGAATAGGTCAGAAGGATCCTGTGCCGGCCCCGATAGGCCTCCAGGGCCTCGGCCAATCTGTGGAACCCCTCGGCCTCCAGGGACACGGCGTTCAATGCCTCCTTGGACTCCGGCCCGTAGGCGTGGGCGGCGCTGTCGTAATCGAAGGTGTGTATACTGATCACGTCGTATTTGTCCGCGGCGATCAGCTCCAGCGACTTTTCCTGCACCGCCACGGCGTTGGCGCACTGGAAATAGTCAATGTCCCGCCCGGTGAATATGTGAAGGAACGTGGAATCCTGCTGGGCCACGATGGCCACCCTCTTGCCCAGGGCGACCCACCGGTCATACAGGGTGTCGCAGGTCAGCTGGGGCCGGGTGTAGGTCATGATGCCGTGGCCCTCCGGATCCAGACCCGTATACATGCTGGCGTGGGCCACCGGGGTCACCGATTCCACGGTGCTCAAAAAGGGCACCGCCATGGAGGTGTGCATATATACCGGGGCCAGAAGGTCCGTATACTGCTGCCAAATGTACTGGCCCACCGCGTCCGCGTGGTAGAGCACCGCCCTGTCCGCCGTACCGCCCAGCCGGGACAAAAGGATCTCGCTGATCCACTTGACAGACGGGGCGTACTGATCCGGCAGGGTCATGCCCATGCAGTCCGCCACGATGCCCGCGAAGCGCTTGAGTTCAAAGTGATTGTAATGATCCGCCATGCTTGTGCCTCCCGCTCTGTACTTTTTTATGCCACGGACTGCCCGGGATGGCCCCGGGCAGTCCGTGTCCTGATCGTCCGCGTCATGGGGCCGGGCTTTCACCCTGCCCCTATGATATCACTTTCCTCCGCACACCTCAAGGACTTTTTGGCGGATGGCGTTGAGGATTACCTCCTGCGCCGTATCGGCCTTGTCCGGGTAGTACAGGGCGAGCAGCGCCTCCCGGGCAGCGATCCATTCCGAGAAGGAGGACCGCTCCGCCGTCCGGCCCGCCTGCATGTAGGCCACGTCCAGCAGGGCCGCCCACAGCTGCCTGCCCTCGGTGAGGGCGGCGGCGCTTTGAAGCACTTTGCCCGTCACCTGCTGATCCATGGCCCCGTGGACGGCGCACAGGGTGTGGGTGTAGAGGGTGTGATCGTCAATGTATTCGTCCTTCCTGGCACAGTTGGCTCCGCTGGCGGCGGCCGTCATGGCCCGGTACTGGCCCGTGCGCACGCTGTCCAGCCTGTCCTGGGGGGCGAAGTGCACCGCGTAGCACAGCTCCACGCACCGGTTCATGAGGGCCAGGGCGGTCTCCCTCTCCGCGGGCAGTTCGTCGCCCGGATACAGGGCGGTAAGCGCCGCCTTCCGGTCGTCCAGCTGGCGGAAGAAGGCGTCCTCCTCGGCCTGTATCACCGCCTTTTCCCCGTCCGGGCGGCCCTGGGCCATGGCGGCGTAGAGGGCGTTCACCTGGTCGTTCCACATGGCGTATATCTGCCGCCATGCGGTCAGCTCCTGGGCCGGGTCTGCGGCGGCCAGCAGGCCCCGCATGGTGTCGAACACCAGGTCGTGATCTTTGCAGTAATCCAGCGTGATCTCGAAGGTGTTCTCTCCCCTGCCCGTCAGCCTGGGCACGCAGGCCCGCCCGTCGTCAGGCTCCGGCGTGGGCTCGGGGGTAGGCTTCGGCGTGGGGTTCGGCGGCACCCGCACCACGATGGTGGGGCCGGGGGTGGGCTCGGGCGTGGGATTGGGCGGCACCCGCACCACGGTGGTGGGCTCCGGCGTGGGCTCCTCCCTGGGCGGGGGCGTCCGCCTGCCGG
>CADAGW010000132.1:0-2470 GCA_902787475.1 uncultured Eubacteriales bacterium | reverse complement strand
CCCTGGGCACGGGATCGGCGAGCCAAAGATCAAAGTCCACTTCGTCCGTGACCGTGGTCCCCTCGTCCTCCGTCAGAGCATATACCGCCGTTTTCCGATTGATGGCGGAAAGGGCCTCGTCCTTGTCGGTGACGGCCACCCACTGGGTGAACGTGAAGGTGGCGGAGACGGGGAAGCTGGTGAGCATCGCCGGATCCGACACTTTGGCGATGGTGTCGTCTTCCGCGTATGTGTCGTCCCCGTATCGAAGCTCAAACATCAGGTTCTTGAGGGGCACGTCGCCGACGTTGACGCAGGTGAAGTCCACGTCTATCATTTCGCCCTTGGCGCCGCCCTTGCCGGTGGTGTCGTGGATCAATAGCCGTATGGCCGGGCCGTCCACCTGCTGAGCCGCCAGTATCAGCTCGGTGTCGCCCACCTCCACGCCCGTGGAGATGTCCGCGCCCACCGCGGTCACGAACCGGTAGAACCAGTCGTCGTCCACGTCGGCCTCTGTCACCTTCAGCACATACTCAAAGGGATATTCCGTGCCCGGCTCCAGGGGCGTTTCCGCCCAGTCGAGGAGGATCTGGTCCGACTCCTTGCAGTGGAATTCGGTAAGCTTCAGTGGCCTGGGGCCGGTGTTGACCACGGTGCCGGTCAGGTGGATCACATCGCCCGCCGCATAGTGCCCCGCCGGCGGCTGGGTGATGGTCAGGTCAATACCCGGATCGCCGCCGCCGGACACGGGCAGGCCGTACTTGGTGATATTGTCGGGCCCGGGCGGGGGCAGCACGGGCGCGTCGAGCAGCGCCAGCACGCCGGGCCAGGCCACGCCGTCCGCCGTATGACCGTGGGCGGCCTCTACCGCCGATACGGCGGCCTCTGTCTTGCCGCCGAACACGCCGTCCGCGGTGCCGCAGTCGTAGCCCGCCCCGTTGAGCTTATCCTGCAGGGCCTTCACGGCGTCTCCCGTGTCGCCCCGGCGCAGCGTGCCCTCAGGGTCATAGTTCTCCGCCTGACTGTTTCCGCATACCTGGCACGTTCTCTCCCGGGTGCCCTGGGAAAAGTCGGTGGGCGGCACGGTGATCTCCCACTCCCCATACGTGTGGGCCTTGAGGGGGGTCTGCCGGGTGCCCCTGGCCCCGCACCGGGTGCAGGTGCCGGCCTCCTGGCCGTGGGAGGTGCAGGTGGCCTCCTGGGTGGTCACCCAACCGGCGTAGTTGTGCCCGAGAGCGCCCACGGCCCGGGTCTGGGTCTCCCCGCACCGGCCGCAGGTGCGCACCTGGCTTCCCGCCTGGGTGCAGGTGGCCTCGGCCCGGGTGATCCACGAGCCCCACCTGTGCCCCAGCGCGGGCACGGTCTCCTCCTCGTATACCTCCCTGCAGCCGGAGCAGGTCTTGATCCTCAGTCCCGCCTCCGTGCAGGTGGGCTCATAGATGTAGTCGTACACGTAGGTGTGCACGTGGGTGCCGTCTCCGCCCTGGGACGTGGCGGCCCAGCCCGCGGTCATGCACGCCGCGGCCACGCACAGCGCCAGCGCCATGGCCAGTATCCTTCGCCTTCTCATGATACCCCTCCTTTGCTATCGACTTCCCCGCGGGAAGTGTAAATATCTATTCATATTATAACGCAAAATTTGATTTTGTGAAGCCCGAATTGGCCGATTTCCAAAAATTTTGGAAAAAGAATTCACAAAACGGCGGATTTGGTGTATACTATCGGCGAAAATACAACGGGGGAGGGGTCAGCGTGGACAAGATCCGCATCGGCGTGATGGGCGGCTATCGGGGCACCAGCATGATCAACTACTGCCGGGTGGCGAAAAACGCCGCCGTGGTGGCCATCTGCGACAAAAACGAGGAGGTACTGGAGCGGCAGAAAAGGGAGCTTGGCGAGGACGGCATCGCCTACTACAAGAGCTTCGACGAATTCATCGAGCATCCCATGGACGCGGTGGTGCTGGCCAACTATGCCAACGAGCACGCGCCATTCGCCATACGGTGCCTTAAAAAGGGCCTGCACGTGTTCAGCGAGGTGCTGCCGGTACAGACCATGAAAGAAGCTGTGGAGCTGATCGAGGCGGTGGAGGCCTCCGGCAAGGTCTACGCCTACGGCGAAAACTACTGCTTTATGCCCGGCCCCCGGGAGATGCGCCGCCTCTACCGGCAGGGCATCATCGGCGAGATGGAGTACTGCGAGGGCGAATACATCCACAACTGCGAGTCCATATGGCCCTCCATCACCTACGGCGAGAAGGACCACTGGCGCAACAACATGTTCTCCACCTACTACTGCACCCATTCCCTGGGGCCGCTGGTGCACATCACGGGCCTTCGCCCGGTGTCTGTCACCGGCTTTGAGGGCATCAGAAACCAGCGGCGCCTCCGGTGCGGCGCCAAGTGCGGCCAGTTCGGCATCGAGATGGTGACCCTTGAAAACGGCTGCATCTGCAAGTCCATACACGGCGACCTGTACAAAAACTCCATCT
>CADAGW010000131.1 GCA_902787475.1 uncultured Eubacteriales bacterium | reverse complement strand
GGATTGAGGGTGAGGGTCAATATGCCCGCGTCCATATCAGCTGTCGCAGTACAGGCACCGGTATTCGCCGCCCAGGTCGTCCCGCAAAAGGAACACCTGATCCAGCTCCGGCTCCGTGGCCGTGATGCACCGGGGGTTTTTGCAGATCTTCACGTTCACAAGCCGCCGGGGCAGGGCGGGATGATCCTTCCGCACGGTCTTGCCGTCCCGGATCACGTTCACGGTGATGCCCGGGGCGATGTAGCCCAGGGCCTGAAGGTCCAATACGATGTCCCCGTCGATCTTCAGTATGTCCTTTTTGCCCATCTTGGTGGAGGGAGCGTTTTTGATGATGGCCACGGGCCAGTCCATTTCGTCCAGATGGAGGTAGTGGTATATCTTCATGCCCCGGCCCGCCGGGATGTGATCCAGCACGATGCCGTTTTGTATGCTGTCTATGTTCATTGTCCCGCCGCCTCCAATAGCATCAGTATCAGCGCCATGCGCACGAATTTGCCGTTTTTCACCTGCTTGAAGTAGCAGGCCCGGGGATCGTCGTCCACCTGGCGGGAGATCTCGTTGACCCGGGGCAGGGGATGCATCACGATCAGATCCCGCCGGGCCGATTCCAGCTTCTCCGGGGTGAGGATGTAGCTGTCCTTGAGGCGGACGTAATCCTCCTCGTTAAAGAACCGCTCCCGCTGAACGCGGGTCATGTACAGCACGTCCAGTTCGCCCATGGCCTCCTCCAGGGAGGCGGTCTCACGGTACTCGACGCCCTGGGCCGAGAGGGACCGGGTGACGTAGTCCGGGGTCTTTAATTCCTCCGGGCTGATCATCACGAACCTGACGCCCGGGTAGCGGGCCATGGCCTCCACAAGGGAGTGGACCGTGCGGCCGAATTTCAGGTCCCCGCACACGCCGATGGTCATGTCGGTGAGCCGGCCCTTCTCCCGGCGGATGGTGGTCAGGTCCGCCAGGGTCTGGGTGGGATGGTTGTGGCCGCCGTCGCCGGCGTTGATCACCGGCACGTCGCTGCGCAGGGACGCCGCCAGGGGAGCGCCCTCCCGGGGATGCCGCATGGCGATGATGTCCACGTATTGGGAGACGGTGCGCACCGTGTCCTGCACGCTCTCGCCCTTGGAGGCGCTGCTGGAGGAGGCGGAGGAGAAGCCCAGCACGTTGCCGCCCAGATCCAGCATGGCCGCCTCGAAGGAGAGGCGGGTGCGGGTGGAGGGCTCAAAGAACAGGGTGGCCAGCTTTTTGCCCCGGCAGACGCCGAAGTAGTCGCCGGGCCGGGCGATGATGTCGTCCGCCGTGTTCAGAAGGGATTCGATCTCCCCGGTGGTCAGGTCGGATATGCCGATCAGATGCCGCATCCCTTGGCCACCTCCATCCAGGAACTGTCGGAGGGATTGGCCCGGAAGCGGAGCAGGCGGTCGATGTCCGTCTGGGCGATGTAGCCGTCCTCCGCCGCCACCTGGGCCAGTATGTCGAAATTGGTGAGGCTGTGGCAGGGGATGTTCTCCGCCTGAAGGGCGTCCCGGGAGGCCTGCATGTTGTAGGTGAACAGGCATGCGATGCCCAGCACGTCGGCGCCCGCGTCCCGCAGGGCCTTCACCGTCTCGATGGAGCTGCCGCCGGTGGAGATCAGATCCTCCACCACCACCACCCGCTGGCCTTTTTCCAGGCGGCCCTCGATCCGGTTGCCCCGGCCGTGGTCCTTGCTGCCGGAGCGGACGTAACCCATGGGCAGGTTCAGTATGTGGGCCGCGATGGCCGCGTGGGGGATGCCCGCGGTGGCGGTGCCCATGAGCACCTGAACGTCCGGGTATTTGTCCGTGATCAGCTTGGCCAGGGCGTCCTCCACCACCGAACGGGCTTCCGGGGCGGTGAGGATCAGCCGGTTGTCGCAGTAGATGGGGCTTTTGATGCCGCTGGCCCAGGTGAAGGGCTCGTCGGGCCGAAGGAATACCGCGCCGATGGAAAGGAGCTCTCTGGCGATCAATTGTTCCATGATTCTGTCCTCCCGTATATCACTTGGTTTTGGCGAAGTCGGACGCGCACCGCCGATAGGCGGCCAGGGGATCCGCCGCCGCGGTGATGGGCCGACCCACCACGATATAGTCGCTGTCGAAGGCCTTGTCCGGGGTCATGATCCGGGCCTGGTCGTCCGCCTTGCTGTCCGCGAATCGTATGCCCGGGGTCACGGTCAAAAAGTCCTTGCCGCAGTGTTCCTTGACGAGTTTAGCCTCCAGGGGCGAGCACACCACGCCGTCCAGGCCCGCCGCCTGGGCGTTCATGGCATAGGAGGCCACGGTCTCGGGCATGGTGGCGTGTATGAGAAGCTCACGCCTCATGACCTCCTCGCTGGTGGAGGTCAGCTGGGTCACGGCGAGCAGCTTCGCCCGCTCACCGCTGTCCGGGGTCAGGCCCTCCAGGGCGGCCTCCATCATGGCCCGGGTGCCGGAGGCGTGGACGTTGGTCATGTTGACGCCCAGGTTCGCCAGGGAGCGCATGGCCCGCTTGACGGTGTTGGGGATGTCGTGGAGCTTCAGGTCCAGAAACACTGGGCAGCCCATGTCCCGTATGGCCCTGACCGCGTCCGGCCCCTCCCGGTAAAACAGCTCCATGCCGATCTTGACCCAGGGCCGTTCTTCTCCGAAGAGCTTCAAAAAGCGCAGCGTCTCCTCCCGGCCCGGAAAATCCAGGGCGATGATCACGTCCTTCATAACGCGCCTCCTATAATGTCGCTTAGTTTCTCTATGCCCAGCTTGTCCATTTCAGCGGGCAGGTCCTCTATGATCCGTTTGCAGGCCATGGGGTCCACAAGGTTCGCCGCGCCAACCTGCACCGCCGTAGCCCCGCAGAGCATCATCTCGATCACGTCCCGGGCCGTGGACACGCCGCCCATGCCCATCACCGGGATCTTCACCGCCTTTTTCACGGCGTAGACCATGCGAAGGGCCACCGGCAGCACCGCCGGGCCGGACAGGCCCCCGGTGACGTTGGCCAATATGGGCCGCCGGGTCCGAAGGTCCAGCCGCAGGCCCATGAGGGTGTTGATCAGGGCCACGCCGTCCGCTCCCTCTCCCTCGCAGGCGCGGGCCATTTCGGATATGTCCGTCACGTTGGGGGTGAGCTTGACAAACAGGGGCTTTTTGACCGCCCGGCGCACAGCGCCCACCACCTCCGCCGCGCAGGCGGGATCGGTGCCAAAGCTCATGCCGCCGTGGCGCACGTTGGGGCAGGAGATGTTCAGCTCGATCATGCCCACCTGATCCTCGCCGTCCAGGCGGCGGCTCACCTCCACGTATTCCTCCAGGGAAAAGCCGCTGACGTTGGCGATGACGGGTTTGTGGAAATAGGTCTTCATCTCCGGCAGGATCCGGGAGATCACCTCGTCCACGCCGGGGTTTTGAAGGCCCACGCTGTTGAGCATGCCCGACGGGGTCTCCGCGATCCGGGGCAGGGGGTTGCCCTCGCGGGGGTGCAGGGTGGTGCCCTTAAAGGAGAAGGAGCCCAGTATGTCCAGATCGTAATAGCGGGAAAACTCCTTGCCGTAGCCAAAGGTGCCGCTGGCCGGGATCACCGGGTTGTCCAGCATCAGGCCCGCCAGGTTCACCCTCAAATCTGCCATATCACGTCCTCCTTGTCAAACACGGGGCCGTCGGCGCACACCCGCTTCATGCCGCTCTTCATGGGGCGGCTGCAGCCCATGCAGGCCCCGAAGCCGCAGGCCATGCGGGCCTCGAAGCTCATCTGGCCAGGTATCTCCAGGGCCGCCGCCACGTTTTTCATCATGATCTCCGGGCCGCAGCAGGCGAAGGCCGTGAAATCGCCGCCCAGCAGGGCCGTCACGAAGCCCTTTTCCCCCAGGCTCCCGTCCTCGGTGGCCACTCTCACCTGTGCGCCGAGCGCCATAAACGCTTCCATCAGTATGGCGTCCTCCCGGCTTCTAAACCCCAGGGCCGCGGTCACATGCGCTCCCCTCTCCGCCAGCGCACGGCACAAGCCCAGCAGGGGCGGCACGCCCACGCCGCCGCCCACCAGAAGGGGCCGATGCCCCAGGGCGTCCAGATCGTAACCGTTGCCAAGGCCCGGGAGAACTTCCACCTGGCCCCCAAGGCCAGTCATGGCCCGGGTACCCTCCCCCGCCGCCCGGTAGACAAGGGTCATTTCCCCCTGCCCCCAGTCGCACACCGATATGGGCCGGGGCAGGTAGAAGCCGGGCACGTGGAGCTGGACGAACTGGCCTGGGCGCTGAATGGCGCTCACGTCGCCCTGCAGCACCATTTTCCATATGTCCCGGGCGATCATCTTGTTTTCTGTGATGTCGTATTTCATATTCTTCCCTTTTGCGTCCCATATGGGACGGATTGCTTCTTCGCTTCGCTCATCGCAATGACAGCAGTCTGTGGCTGTATTATTGTCCCCGCCGAAGGCGGTAAGATGGGTTTCCAAAGGGACTGGTCCCTTTGGTCAGGGAGTCTGAGGGGCGGGCAACCCCTCATCGTCTCCCCGTTCCCCTATTCCATCCACGCCACCTGGCCCGCTACGATATTGGCCCGGCACCGGCCCCGGCCCGTCCAGCCCTCGAAGGGGGTGCTGCGGCCCAAGCTCAGGAAGCGGGCCGGGTCGATGACGGATTCCGCATCCAGATCGAAGAAGGCGAAATCTCCGTCGGAGGGCAGGGAGAATATCTCCCGGGGGCGGTGAGACATGGCCTTGACCAGCGTGTCCAGGGGGAACAGGCCGCTCTTCCAGAGCACCGGGAAGGCGGTTTCAAGGCCCACGATGCCGCTGGCGCTCTTTTCAAACCCCCGGCTCTTTTCCTCCGCAGAGTGGGGCGCGTGATCCGTGGCGATGGCGTCCACGGTGCCGTCCAGCACGCCCTCCACCAATGCCAGCCGGTCCTCCTCTTCCCGTATGGGGGGATTCATCTTGAAACGGCCGTCGTCCTGTACGTCGCTCCGATTGAGAAGGAGATAGTGGGGCGCGGTCTCGCAGGTCACGGGCAGGCCCCGCTGCTTGGCCCGCCGCACCAGATCCACTGTCACCCGGGAGGACACGTGGCAGATGTGGTAGCGGCACCCCGTCTCTTCGCATAGGCGGATATCCCTCTCGGCCATCCGCCACTCGCTCTCGGGATCGGTCCCCGGTATGCCCGGCACCTCGCAGTGCTGGGAGATCACTTTGTGAAGCCGCTTCGCCTCCAGCATGGCCCGACGCATGAGCGCGTCGTCCGGCACGCCGCACCCGTCGTCTGAATAGCCCGCCACAAAGGGCGCCATCTCCTCCATGCGGGAGAGCTCCGGCCCGCCCCGTCCCCGGGTGATGCTGCCAAAGGGGATCACCCGCACCGCCGCGTCCCGGCGGATGACAGCAAGCTGGGCCTCCAGATGCTCCCTGTCGTCCGGGGCGGGATCCAGATTGGGCATGGCGCACAGCACGCCGCAGCCGGCCCTGGCCGCCGCCCGGGTGCCGGCAAAAATGGTTTCTTTATATGAAAAACCCGGCTCCCGCAAATGCACATGGGCATCCGCGAAGCCGGGAAACACGACGCATCCCGCCATGTCGATCACACGGTCAAAGTCCAAACCCGACAGGGACGGCTGGGCAAAAGCGCCGCCGCCCGTCACCGCCACGTCCAAGCCGCGGCCGTGTATGTCCTGGGCTCCCCGAAACAGAAGACGCATCGTCATCCCTCCATTCGGGATTTTATTTTACCCGATACCGTTCCCGTCCGTCAACCAATTCTGCGTAAAACGTGGGTAAGACATCGCCAGCGCATTGCCAAACAGGGTTTGTCAATATGGTATAGGGAGCCTGCGACTGTACATGCCGATCCTCAATTCGGCATAGTCGCTTTTGAAACCGGATATTCAAAAGCTCCTTGCCTTATTGGGCTTACTTCGCCGCATTTCGCCCACTGGGCGGCGGCTCCGTGCGGTCCTCAATTCGCAATGGTCGCTTTTGGAATCCGTATATCCAAAAGCTCCCTTGCTCATT
>CADAGW010000130.1 GCA_902787475.1 uncultured Eubacteriales bacterium | reverse complement strand
GCCCTCCAGATCCAGCGCCACGTCGAAGGTATACCCCGCCTCCTCCATGAAGGCGGCCACGTCCTCCTCATATTCCCCCGCGTTCACAGCCAGCACGGCGGCCTCCTCCGGGTACTCATTTTGGATGGTCTCCAGCACCGGCATCTCATCGATACACCCGGGGCACCAGGTGGCCCACATGGACAATATCAGCACCTTCCCCCGGTAATCGCTGAGGCGCAGCGTCTCCCCGCCCAGTCTGTCCAGCTCCGCGTCATAGGGCCCCTCCTGGGCCAGGGCTGCCCCGGCCACGCACAGCGCGAGGCACAGGGTCAAAAGGATACAAGCCGTCTTTTTCATATTTTCAGTTTCCTTTCTCCGTTTGGGGATGGGCGGCCTTCTCCGCCCGGTGAAATATCCGGGGGTCTATGGCCCCCGTGGGGCACACCCCGGCGCAACCGCCGCAGCGGATGCACTCGGTGTCGTTGATCTTCCGGACATCCATTTTGCAGTGGCGCACGCAGGCGCCGCAGCGCACGCATTTGTCCTCGTCCACCCGCACGCCCACCGGCGATATCCGGTTGAACAGCCCGTAAAACGCCCCCAGCGGGCACACGAACCGGCAGAACGCCCGAAAGCAGAAGGCGCACAGGCCCACCGTCGTCACCGCCAGGCTGATCTTCCACCAATACGTGGCCCCCAAAAGCTCCCGAAGGGCCGGGGTATACAGGGGATGGAGCACCCCCGCCTCCAGCGTGCCCGCCGGGCAGATCCATTTGCAGAACCCCGGCGCGCCCACATACAGGGGGATCAGGATCACGAATATCACAAATAGGGGGTATTTGATATATGTGAGCCGCCGCGTCCACCGGCTTTTGCCGATCTTTCGCCCGGGCAGGCGGTATAATAGCTCCTGCAAAAGCCCAAACGGGCACAAAAAGGCGCACACCAGCCGCCCCAAAAGGGCCCCGAACAGCAGCATCAGCCCCAGCACGTACAGGGGAAATCCCCGCCCCCCGGCCAGCGCGTTTTGAAGGCTCCCCAGCGGGCAGGAGGCCACCGCCCCGGGGCAGGAATAGCAGTTGAGGCCCGGCGCGCACACCCGCTTGAGCGGCCCCCGGTACAGCCTGCCGGTCGCAAACCCCGGCAGATGGGCGTTGTACAATACCGCCGCCACCGCCTGGGTCAGCCTGCGCTTTTTTTCTCTATCCAATGCCGATACACTCCAGACAGACCCTCACGGCCTTCATCCACACGTCCCTCGTCTGCCCCGCCAGCGCCCCGGCGGCGATCAGGCCCGCCGCCCCGGCGCAGAGTATATACGGAGCCCACCTGAGGGCCCTTTTCCCCGTCATCCGTCCAGCCCTCTGGACTGCCGGTCCATGTCCTCCACCACGATGTCGTATATCTCTCCCAGGGACGCGCAGTATTCCAGCAGCTCCCAGGGCTTGTTGGTGTGGAAATGGACCTTGATCATGGTGTCGTCGCCCACCGCCAGCAGGCTGTCCCCCTCGAAATGGGAGGTGATGTAGTCGTTGATCTTTTCCTCGTCCAGTTCCTTCCCGTCGATGAGAAGCTGGGTGTCGTAGCGGAATTCAAGCATGTCCAAAACTCCTTTTTTCCGTATTGATGCGGTTCTGCTGTAAAAAGATAGGTCGGGGTCACGGATTGCTTCGTCGGCCTTACGGCCTCCTCGCAATGGCAGAAACGGGGATATATACCAACTGTGTCATTGCGAGGAACGAAGTGACGAAGCAATCCGTCCCCCTGCCATTCTGTCCTGTCGTTTCGCGGATCCCTTCAGGGCAGGGATATGTCATACTCCTGTATGACCTGGCCCTTCTCGTCGCACAGATATCCCTTCCCGTCCTTTTCCGTCCACAGCCGGTCATGTGACAGGGCGTAGAGGATCTCATACTCCATGGGGATGATGAGCTGTCCCTCCCCGTCCAGGCACCCCTCCCGCATGGTGCCGGGCACCTCCTCGTTCAGGGTCAGCGCCCCCTCCTGATAGGCCCGCTTTTCCACCTGGAACCGGGCCGCGGCGAAGAGCCCATTGCCCATGGACACGATCCACTGATACCCGTCCGACACAGGCTCGCCGGTCATATCGTAGAGGCAATATCCTTCCTCGCCCCATTCGCCCCGGCTTACGACCACTCTCTCCCCCTGTATGTCCCAGGCGGAGATGATATACTCGTCGCTCAGCCGGAATTTTTCGTCCCCCTCGGGGCCAAAGAGCACCGTCTCTCCGCCGCTTGTCACCACCACATATCCCTGGGCGGAAAAGGCGCTGCCCTCGGGGAACCGGCGGGCCACCCGCCAGGTGTCGTTGTCGATGAGGCACACGCCCGCCTCCCCGGTGGCGTACCGGTATTTGCCCGGCGTCTCCGGGTTGTCCACATAGTCATACTGGGGCGTCACCAGCCAGCTTCCCTCCGGGGTGATGAGCCCCGCCCCGGTGGACGCCGTAGCGGCGGCCCGGCCCTCCACGAAGGGCCCGGCGTATTCGTATTGGGGCGCTATGGCCCACAGCCCGTCCCCGCCCAGATATCCGTACATCCCGTTTTCCGTGGACATGGCAGGAAGGAGCCCCTCCTGCATCCGGGCATACACGTGGAGCACCTTGACCCCGGTGGGCGTCTCCGCGCCGTCCCCGTCCAGATGATACACCCCGTCCGGGTTCTCGTCGTAGGGGTCCGTGCGAAGGCCCAGATACCCGCCCTCCCCGTTGTGGGTCAGATACGTATACTGGCAGGGCACCGCCTGTTCCCCCTCGGGGGTCAGCACCCCGTAACAGGGCCCCTCCACGCAGTATATGGTGTCGCCCTGGGCCTCTATGAAGTCGTACAGAAACTCCGTCACCGCCCCGGTCTCGTTCCCCAGGGCGTATTTCCCGCTCTCCATATCCACAAAGGCGAAGGCCCCGCCCGTCAGGGGATAGATGGCCTGGTATTCCCCCAGGGGGATCAGCACCTCTCCGTCCCGGTCGATCAGCATCGCGCCGGAAAACAGGCCCACCGCCAGCCTTTCCTCCTCCGCCAGAGACGGGGCGCACAGCATGGCGGTCACAAGCAGTATACACAGCGCGCGGCGTATGCCTTTCATGGAAACCCTCCAAAGCACATCAATTCACCCGGGATATACGAAACCTTTTGTATCCTTTGGACGGCAGGCGGGCCCGTTTTGTTTCCCCAATGGGACAAAATGTGATGATTTCATTGAAAATCATAAGATTTTTTCGACAGGTATTGACAAAGCGAGACGGTAAGAGTATACTAACTCATGAAGTCAAGGGTGGGCGGTGACGATATGGATTACGCGGTTCTGGCGCAGGAGATGAGCCGGGCCCACTGCGCCCATCTGCGGGAGATCGGCCGGGTGGCGGATTTCCTCCAGCATCAGGGCGAGGACGGGGTACTTCTGTGCCTGCGCCTGGAGGACAAGCCCATTCTTTCCGGCGAGCTGATGGAAAAGATGGGCCTGACCACCGGCCGCGTGGCCAATATCCTCAAGCACATGGAGGAAAAGGGCCTGGTGTGCCGCTGGCAGGATCATGTGGACCGCCGCCGGGTGTTCGTGTCTTTGACCGACGACGGGCGCGCCCTGGCCCAGGTCAAATACGACCAGGTGGTATCCAGCCACCTACAGATCCTCAAGGCCCTGGGCGGCGATTCAGACCAGACCATACAGGCCGTCTGGCGGTTCGTTTCCGCGGTAAACCAAATTCATTGACCCGTCCGCGCCGGGAGGCGCTTTTTTTCCGATTAGCATCTTCTAACAGAAGGTTTTGACGAAAGGCATGTGGGGACTATGACGCTCAAGGAACTGAAGGTAGGCCAGCGGGGGCTGGTGACCAGTGTGAAGGGCCAGGGGGCCCTCAGGCAGCACATACTGGACATGGGCATGATACCGGGCACGGAGGTCAAGGTGGAAAAGCTGGCTCCCCTGGGGGATCCCATGGAGCTTCGCGTGCGGGACTATCAATTGACCATCCGCCTCTCGGACGCGGAGAACATCGGCGTGGAGGCCATACCCGGCGAGGAAGCGCCCAAGTCCCAGGCCCGCCGCCGGTCGGTGACGGAGCATCCCGGCCTGGGCGAGATGGGCAAATTCCATCCCAAGGGCACGGGCAATCCCCTGCCGGAGGGCGAGGTGCTGACCTTCGCCCTGGTGGGCAACCAGAACAGCGGCAAGACCACCCTCTTTAACCAATTGACCGGCGCCAACCAGCATGTGGGCAATTTCCCCGGCGTCACGGTGGACCGGAAGGATGGGGCCATCCGGGGGTATCCCAACACCCTGGTCACCGACCTTCCGGGCATATACTCCATGTCCCCCTATTCCGGCGAGGAGCTGGTGTCCCGCCGCTTCGTGCTGGAGGAAAAGCCCAAGGCCATCATCAACATCGTGGACGCCACCAGCATCGAGCGGAGCCTGTATCTGACGATGCAGCTTCTCGAAATGGACGTGCCCATGGTGGTGGCCCTCAACATGATGGACGAGCTGACGGGCAACGGGGGCAGCGTGGACGTAAACGCCATGGAGAGCCTCCTGGGCGTGCCGGTGATGCCCATATCGGCGGTCAAAAACTCCGGCGTGGCGGAGCTCATCGAGCACGCGGTGCACGTGGCCCGCTATCAGGAAAAGCCCCTCCGCCAGGACTTCTGCGCGGCGGGGGCCGTGCACCAGAGCCTTCACGCCATCTCCCACCTGATCGAGGATCACGCCCGGGCGGCGGGCCTGCCGGTGCGCTTTTCGGCCTGCAAGCTGGCGGAGGGAGATTCCCTCATGGCGGACCAGCTGGACCTGGACGCCAACGAAAAGGACGGCATAGAGCACATCCTGGTCCAAATGGAAAAGGAGCGGGGCCTTGACCGGAGCGCGGCCATGGCGGACATGCGCTTTTCCTTCATCCAAAGCGTATGTGAAAAGTGCGTCACCCGGCCCCGGGAGAGCCGGGAGCGGCAGCGGAGCCAGCGGGCAGACAGGATCCTCACGGGCAAATACACGGCCATCCCGGTATTCGTGGCCATCATGGCCCTGGTGTTCTACCTCACCTTCAACGTCATCGGCGCGTTTCTGCAGGGCCTTCTTGAGGACGGCATCGGCCGCTTTACCCAGTGGGTGGACGGGGCCATGACCCAGGGCGGCGTCAATCCCGTAGTC
Source organism: uncultured Eubacteriales bacterium (assembly GCA_902787475.1). Taxonomy (GTDB): domain Bacteria; phylum Bacillota; class Clostridia; order Christensenellales; family Aristaeellaceae; genus RUG13279. The sequence continues at coordinate 868 of CADAGW010000130.1, read as the reverse complement.
CACGACCTGATCGTGGGGGGCATATTGGAGGGCGTGGGGAGCGTCCTCAGCTTCCTTCCCATCATCGTGACCCTGTTCTTCTTCCTGTCCCTTCTGGAGGACAGCGGCTACATCGCCCGGGTGGCCTTCTTTATGGACACCCTCCTTCGCAAGCTGGGCCTCTCCGGCCGGAGCATCGTGCCCCTTCTGATCGGCTTTGGCTGCACCGTGCCGGCGGTCATGTCCACCCGCACCCTGCCCAGCGACCGGGACCGGCGCATGACCATCCTCCTCACCCCCTTTATGAGCTGCACGGCCAAGCTGCCCATATACGCCTTTTTCGTCAATGCCTTCTTCCCGGCCCAGGGGGGCCTCGTCATGACGGGCCTGTACGTATTCGGCATCCTCATGGGCATACTGGCGGCCTTGGTATGCAAAAAGACCCTCTTCAAGGGCGAGGCCGTGCCCTTTGTGATGGAGCTGCCCAACTACCGCCTGCCGGGCCTTCGGAGCGTGGCCCAGATCCTCTGGGAAAAGGCCCGGGATTTCCTCCAGCGTGCCTTCTCGGTGATCCTGGTGGCCACCGTAGTGGTCTGGTTCTTAAAGTCCTTCGATATCCGCCTCAATATGGTCTCCGACACCAGCCAGAGCCTTCTTGCGGGCGCGGCGGGCCTCCTTGCCCCCATTCTCGCGCCCCTGGGCCTTGGCGACTGGCGGGTGTGCACCGCCCTGATCTCCGGCTTCATGGCCAAGGAGAGCGTAGTGTCCGTGCTCCGCGTGCTCTTTGGCGGCGAGGGCGGTGTGGCCGCCGCCATGTCTCCCCTGGCGGCCATGTGCCTGCTCGTGTTCTCCCTCCTCTATACCCCCTGCGTGGCCGCCGTGGCCTCCA
>CADAGW010000129.1 GCA_902787475.1 uncultured Eubacteriales bacterium | reverse complement strand
CCGCACGCACCTCCGCGCCGATGCGGATGATGCCGTTCTCGTCCAGGTCCTTGCGGGCGTCGTCGCCCACGTTGGGGATGTCCCGGGTGATCTCCTCCGGGCCCAGCTTGGTGTCGCGGGCCTCGGACTCGTATTCCTCGATATGGATGGAGGTGTATATATCTTCCTTCACCAGCCGCTCGTTGAGCAGCACGGCGTCCTCGTAGTTGTAGCCTTCCCAGGTCATGAAGCCGATCAGGGCGTTGCGGCCCAGGGCGATCTCACCGTTGTCGGTGGAGGGGCCGTCGGCGATGACCTGGCGGTACTGCACGATCTCGCCCTTCTTCACCCGGGGCCTCTGGTTGATGCAAGTGCCCTGGTTGGAGCGGGTGAACTTGAGCAGCTTGTAGGTGTCCCGGCTGCCGTCCTCGCACTTGACGATGACCTGGTCGGCGGACACGCTCTCCACCACGCCGGCATGACGGGCCAATACCACCACGCCGGAGTCGCAGGCGGCCTTGTACTCGATGCCGGTGCCCACGATGGGGGCCTCGGGCACCAGAAGCGGCACGGCCTGGCGCTGCATGTTGGAGCCCATCAGGGCCCGGTTGGCGTCGTCGTTCTCCAGGAAGGGGATCATGCCGGTGGCCACGGACACCAGCTGGCGGGGGGACACGTCGATGTAGTCCACCTTCGCCCGGTCCACTTCCAATATCTCGTCCCGCATACGCACGGTGACACGGTCCCGCACGAAGTGGCCCTCGTCGTCCAGCGCCTCGTTGGCCTGGGCCACCACGTAGTTGTCCTCTTCGTCGGCGGTCATGTAGACGATCTTGTCGGTGACCACGCCCTTTTCCTTGTCGATCCAGCGATAGGGGGCCTCGATGAAGCCGTACTCGTTGATGCGGGCGTAGGTGGCCAGGGAGCCGATCAGGCCGATGTTGGGACCTTCAGGGGTCTCGATGGGGCAGATACGGGCGTAGTGGGAATAGTGCACGTCGCGGACCTCGAAGGAGGCGCGGTCCCGGTTCAGACCGCCGGGGCCCAGGGCGGACAGACGCCGCTTGTGGGTCAGCTCGGCCAGGGGGTTGGGCTGATCCATGAACTGGGACAGCTGGCTGCTGCCGAAGAACTCCTTGATGGCCGCGGACACGGGGCGGATGTTGATCAGGTCCTGGGGCTTGACGTTGGACAGATCCTGTATGGCCATCCGCTCCCGGACCACCCGCTCCAGACGGGACAGGCCCACCCGGATCTGGTTCTGGAGCAGCTCGCCCACGCTGCGCAGGCGGCGGTTGCCCAGATGGTCGATATCGTCGGTGACGCCCACGCCGTGGGGCAGGTTGATCATGTAGCTGATGGAGGCGGCGATGTCGTCGATGAGCACGTGCTTGCTGATGAGCTGGGCCACGTTCTCATTGATGGTGTCCAGAAGGTTGAGGCCTTCGTTTTTGCACTTTTCGATCAGGGCCAGCAGCGTAGGCACATGGACCCGCTCATACAGATCCACGGGCTTTTTGCCGCCGCCCTCCAGGCGCTTGTCCTGCTCCTGGCGGAAGGCCGCGTAGATCTCGCTGTCGTAGCCCTCCAGGAAGGGCTCCAGCCACGCCATCTGGTTGCCCACGATCTTGAGCTGGCGGCCGTTCTTGTCGATGGTCACGGAGTTGATGCCGGCGTTCTGTATGGCCTCGGCAATCTCCTCGGTGATGGTGCCGCCCGCCTCCACCAGCACCTCGCCGGTGTAGGGATGGGCAACGGTCTCAGAGGCGATCTGCCCGGCCAGACGGCGGGCGATGGCCAGCTTTTTGTTGTATTTGTACCGACCCACGCGGGCCAGGTCGTATCTCTTGGGATCGAAGAACAGGGCGCGCAGAAGACTGCGGGCGCTCTCCTCCGTGGGGGGCTCGCCGGGGCGCAGGCGGCGGTATATCTCCTGAAGGCCGCTGACCTCGTCGGAGGTGCCGTCGCGGGCCATGGTGGCGGAAAGGCGCTCGTCGCTGCCGAAGGTATCGGTGATCACCGCGTCGGTGCCGTAGCCCAGGGCCCGCATGATCACCGTGATGGGGATCTTGCGGGTGCGGTCTATGCGCACGTAGAGCACGTCGTTGGAGTCGCTTTCATACTCCAGCCACGCGCCCCGGTTGGGGATCATCTGGGCGGAATACAGGGGCTTGCCCGCCTTGTCCAGGGTCATATCGTAATAGACGCCGGGAGAGCGGACCAGCTGGCTGACAATGACGCGCTCGGCGCCGTTTATAATGAAGGTACCGTGCTCGGTCATCAGGGGGAAGTCGCCCATGAAGACTTCGCTTTCCTTGACCTCCTTGGTCTCCCGGTTGGTCAGGCGGACCGTCACCTTCAGGGGCGCCGCGTAGGTCTGATCCCGCTCCTTGCACTTCTCCACGGTATTCTTGGGCGTGTCGTCCAAAGAATAGTCCACGAACTCCAGCACCAGGCTGTCGGAATAGTCGGTAATGGGCGAGACGTCCGCCAGCACTTCCTTGAGATCGTGCTTGAGGAAATGCTGGTAGGAGTTCTTCTGTACCTCGATCAGATCGGGTACGGCCAGCGCTTCTTCGATTCGGGCGAAGCTCATCCTCGTGCGCTTGCCCATCTTCACCTCGTGAATCATATTTTGCGATCACCCCTCAACGGTTGATGGTCTTGATCCCGTAAAATTTACGAGAAAAATACGTTGCATTTTTCTCCGAAGCGGTGTATAATCGCTTCTGGACGCAAACGATGTTTCCGATCGGATAAGGAAAAACCGTTTTTTTGCGACATGAATGCAATTTAATATCATAGCATCCTTATGTACCTTTGTCAAGCCCCTCCGCCCGGGAAAATCCCGGGTATTTTTTGAATTTAACCAAAAAACAACCTGGTTTTGGGCCCCGATGGGCAAAATGAGACCCCGTCCGTTTTCCGGACGGGGCAGGCGGGTCTTTGTTATTTTTGCGCTGTTATGCGTTTATCTCTTTTATGTTTGTGTTTTATATTTTCCCTTTTGGGCGGTTCAGAGGCTCCTGTGGGCCTCCGCCTGCTTGAGCACACGCCAGAAATTGCCCCAGCAGATGGCGGAAAGCGCATCCTCGCCGTAGCCGTGCAGGCGCATGGTCTCAATGAGGGCCGGGAAGTCGGCGGGAGAGCCCAGGCCGTCGGGCCAGGACTCTATGCCGTCGAAGTCGGAGCCGAAGCCCAGTATCTTCTCTCCCCCCAGCTCCATCACCCGGTCGATGTGCCGGAACACGTCCTCCAATGTGGGCGTGCCCTCCTTGGTGAGGAAGCGGGAATAAAAGTTGATGCCCATAAAGCCCTGCCGATCGATGAGTGCCCGGATCATGTCGTCCGTCAGGTTGCGGGGCATATCGCACAGGGCTCGGCAGTCGGAATGGCTGGCCACCGGGGGCAGCTCCGCCTGTTCGATCAGCTGCCAGAAGCCGGCATCGTTTAGGTGGGACACGTCGCACAGAATCCCCCGCCGGTCCGCCTCCCGCACAAAGCGCAGGCCAAAGGGCTTTAAGCCCTCGCCGCTTCCGGACACGGCGCTGTAGCCCAGCTCGTTTTCGTGGTTCCAGGTGAGGGCGGCAAGCCGAATCCGGTATTTGGAAGAAAACTCGTCGATCCGGGACACGCTGCCCTCGAAGATCTCGCCGCCCTCGATGGAGAGGATGCCGTGGGGCGTATCGGGCATGTCCTCGGGCAGATCGCCAAGGAGCATGGGCACCTGGGTGTCGTCCATTGCGGCGCACATGTTCAGAGCGTTTTCGTAGGGGTGTCCCGCCGGACCCTCGCCGCCGGCGAACAGCGCGAAGGTTTGAAGGCACACTCCGCCGCGCCGCATCCCGTCGGAAGTGACCACGCAGCCCTCCGCGGGGCGGCCATGCACGCCGATGGAATACAACGTATCGCAATGCGCGTCGGCAATCCTCATGAGGTCGATCCCTCGCTATTCCCAATATATTTCAAGGCATATTGTACAACCATACGCCGCCTTTGTCAACCCCTGCGCATTTTTCCCTCCACTTTTCGGCCATTTTCGGGCCTTTTTTGACCATATTTTATCCAAATCCGCCCCGTTTTCCCCTCTTTTTCCCCACCAAAGCCCCCCTCTCCCCCATTTCCTTTCCGCCGCCGCCCTGCCGCATCCCAAAATCCTAACAATTGCCCCATTGACTTTTTGCCCTTCATCGTATATAATACACCTGTTCTGCGGGAATGGCGGAATTGGCAGACGCGCTAGATTCAGGTTCTAGTGATCGCTTAGGTCATGCAGGTTCAAGTCCTGTTTCCCGCACCATCAGCATCGACAATAGATGCTGGAAGCGAGCTCATCAGAAATGACGGGTTCGCTTTTCTTTTATGCAAAACCCGGCCCTCTGCCGCCCTTATCCCCCGTATTCCGCAGGAATACACGGTTGTGCCTGCAACATGGGCCGGGTTCGTTTGTATCTATTGGATCAGCAAACCAGGAATCGGTTCCCCGCGGCCTTTCCCGGATGGATCGTGCGCCGCGTATATGGCGTGCAATTCGGTTTCATGGGATTCCCGCCGAAAACCGTTCTATTGACATAGTTGACTTTTGTCTTTATAATATTTCGCATCAGATACAATCACCGATACCCCACCAATGACATATTTGTATTTTGAGGTAATAAAAATTCATGGAAAGGGCAACAAGAAAATACCTGGCGAAGGTCGCCGCGAAAGCGGCTCAACTCCCTTTTCACGGCTATATTGAAGGGAAAGAATCAAATCTTGAGCCGGTCATTCGGTTTTTCCCAAAGTGGACGCTGAAAGAAGCCGATGAGTTATGGTGTGCAGCGTTTGTGTATTATTGCTGCCGGGAGGCAGGATTTGAGATTCCCATCAGGCCGGATGCATGTAAAACCTGCCATCTGGCAGGCTGTATAGCCTGGGAAGAATTTGCGCTGGGCGATGTTCGCATAGAGTACCACATAAGAAAAGAAAACTTCGATCCGGGAGCTGGCGATATCGTCATCTATGACAGAGTGTTCGAGAACCGGGAGCATGACCATATGGGCATTGTCCTGCAAAACACCGGAAACACGATCATCGCCGCAGAAGGGAATCTGAATAACATGTCGGGGATCATCGAGCGCTTGAAAGATGAGCATATCAGGGGGTATATCAGAATTCCGGACGGTTACAGATATTGATAAAGGAGTGATTGTCTTGAATACTGTGGAAATCAGGAATCAGAAGATCATTGACGCAGTGCTGGAAAAAGAAAAGACGCTGTGTCCCGGCGCCGTTGCGTTGATCGGGATCTATGGATCCTTTCAGACAGGCGACGTCCATCCGCTGTCTGACCTGGACCTGCTGATCCTCATCAACGATGAACGCGCCTGGCAGCTCGGGGCGGCGTTTATCCAGGAGGACATCGGCGTCGGGCATGATATTTACTGTACCGATTGGGAAAGCCTGCGGCGGGATGCCGCATATGAGGACCCCAACATAGCCAAGCTGATGGATGCCCGGATCGTTTACTGCGCGGATGAAAAATGCCGAAGCGAACTGGAAGCGCTGCGCGGGCAGGTACGGCGAAAGCTGGCGGAACCCTTAAACGAAGCGGATTACCTGAAGGCGGAAGGCATCCTGAAGGCCGCGCTCCACTGCTTTGCCCTTGCCATGCTCGGGGATGATCTGACCCGGGTCCGGAAGCAGGCCGGCGGCGTACTGTATTATGCGGAAAACGCGGTTGCCATGCTGAACAAGCGCTATTTCAGGAAAGGCGTCAGACGCCGGTATGAGGAACTGAACGACATGACAAAACGGCCGGAAAGGCTGTGTGAAAGGATAGAAGGTATTCTGTCGGCCGGAACAGTTCCTGTGCTGAAAGAGCGGCTGACCCTGCTGGTGAAGGAGCTGACCGCATGCTTTGAGCATGAACGGCAGGCTGTCCTGCCGGAAAAGAAACCGGCTGACGCGGAAGCCCTGCGCGGAACATATGAGGTTTATGAGCCTCGTCAGCCTGGATGAGATGCTGTCGGACATCAGAAGCAGGGTCGATATCTGTCCGCTGGACGCAGTGTCTGTCTATGACCCGGAGGATCTCGAAAGAACAGCCAGGGGGTTTGATGCTGTTCTTCGCGACTACCTTTGGGAATACAGCAGATCTGGCATGGGGGCGGCGGTATATCAGGATATCGACGCCTTCCTTGCGGCGTATAATCATTGAAAAACCATATGATTGACAGACATTCTTGAGCAAGCAAAACCTGTACGTCCGAAAGGCTGTACTTTCAATGGTCCTCAACAGAAAAAACGGATATGGGAGGCAACTGATTGAAGAGAATTCTTGAAAAGGCGAAACACCTTTATGCCCTTGAGGACTGCCTGTTCGCCCCGGTATCCGGTCATGTAGGCGGGCGGAATCAGATCATAATCGTCAGCCAAAACGGAGAAAACAAATATGTCCTCCGTATTTCTGGCCTCGGTGACCGAACCAAAGAGGATTATCTTGCGGAGACAGAGTTTGTCCGCTTTCTGGCTGAGAGGGGCGCGCCTGTGGCGAATGTGATCCCGTCCGTTCATGGCCGGCCGGTAGAATGCGCAGAGGCAGACGGCAAAGTATTGTACATCAGCCTGTTTGCTTACGCCAAAGGAATGCTGATCGCGGATAACGGATATCGTTACCGGGAAGGCGCGCCGCTGAGCGAATACCTCTATCACACCGGCAAGGCATTGGGCAGGATCCACAATCTGTCCAAGGTATATACGCCCGTTCATCTCCGGCAGGATTACTTCGACAAATACAATATGACATACCTGGACCGGCTGATCCCGGACGAGTACGGCGAACTGAAAGCAGCCATCGCCAAGCGCCTGGGAGCATTTCACGCGCTCCCGAAGGACAGAGACTGCTACGGCCTGGTCCATTTCGATTTCAGCGACGGCAACTACCATATCGATATGGATACAGGCGCCATCACGGTGTTCGATTTTGACAATTGCATGAACTGCTGGTATATGTTCGACCTTGCCAATCTGTGGATTCATAACGAAGGCTGGACAAGGCAGGAAACCGACCCGGGCAGGCGCTTTGCACGGATGCAGCAATGCTTCGACCTGCAGCTGCAGGGCTACAAAACCGAAACGGACATTCCGGAAGAGATGCTGAAAAGGCTGCCGCTGTTCATAGACATGGTGCTGATTGAAAACATTGTGGATGAACTGGAATGCTGTGCCCGGGAAGGCGAAGAACTGGATTGGGAAGATGTTGAGGACGCGGCGAAATGCCTGATCCACGGGATTCCCTACGCGGGAATCGGACAGCGAAACTGAAATCGGGATACGGCCTTTTCCATATCCGTCACCTGAACATGCCCCTGTCGATATGCTGCGGCACCGCCGCCCGGATCCATGCGCACGTTGTCCTTGAAGGGGAGGAGAAGGCAGGCCTCGCTCTTGCCGGGGATCGTTTCTATGGCCTGCCCCATGCCCGTCCTGAGCGTGGTTTCCTGCTCTTTCGATATGAGACAGCTTACTCTTGTTCTACAAACGGCATGTGCCGTCTTCCCATTCCCTGATCTGCCTGAGGATTCTTATTCTTCCGCCAGATCCTGCCATGTTTTATATACCTGATACACATTTTCGCCCTTGGCGGCCAGGCCGAAATCGCACTGGGCGATGCACCCGCCGTTTTTCCACAGCGCCGCGTGGACGTCCCGCACCGCCCGGTCGATGTCTTGGGGCCGGCCCTCGGGAAGCAGGTGCTGGCGGTCCATCTCGCCCCAGAAGGTGATCTTTCCGGCGAAGGGTTTGAGGTTCTCTATGCCCATACAGAAGATCTGGCAATTGAGAGCGTCCAGGCCCAGCCCGATCAGATCCGGTATGATGGGGAGGATGTAGCCGTCCGAATGCATGAAGGCCTTTTTGCCGCTGACGTGGGCGATGTCGATATAGTCCTTGTAGCAGGGCTTAAAGTAATGCCGCCATACGTCCGGGTGGATGAGAAGGGAATTTTGAGCCCTCGCGTCGTCCATAAACCGGAGCCCGTCCACGTCAGTCCTGGCCCAGACCTCCAGCTCCCTCACGTAGTGGTCGTGCACCTTGCGGATGAACTCCTTCATGCCCTTGGGCTCCAGCATCAGATCCATATACAGATTTTCCGTGCCCCGCAAAAACTGCAGGCGCTCAAAGGGGCGGGGCCAGGGCTCAGCCATCACGAAGCAGCTCTGCCCGTCGCAGTAGCGGTTCACCGCGTCCCGGTCCACCAGCATCCGCTCCTCCGGGAAGCGGACCCGGGATACGTCCCATTCGTCCTCGCCCGTGATGATGGGATGCTTCACCTCGCCCATGGCCCCGGGCGCGACGCTTTCAAACAGCACGCCCCAGTCGTCGATAAAGTCCTCGCCGCTGTTGGGGTCGCCCGTCAGGTGGGCCGGCACGGTATGGCCCACCGGGCAGCGCACGATGTCCGGCGCAAAGTCCTCCTGTATCCGC
>CADAGW010000128.1 GCA_902787475.1 uncultured Eubacteriales bacterium | reverse complement strand
CGGGAGCGATCCGGACCGGCGGTTCATCGTGGCCTCCGCGCCGGGCAAGCGCTTCGCGGAGGATGTGAAGGTGACCGACCTTCTGATCAAATGCTATGACCTGGCGGCGTCGGGGCAGGATTTCGAGCATTGCCTCCAGCAGGTTCAGGCCCGGTTTCAGGACATCGTCTCGGAGCTGGGGCTGGATTTCCCGCTGGAGGCAGAAATCGGGGCGCTACGCGAGCAGCTGAAGACCGACCCGCAGCGGGATTACGCCGCCAGCCGGGGCGAGTACCTCAACTCACGCATTCTGGCGGCGTACCTGGGGTTCACCTTCGTGGACCCGGAGTGGTGCGTGTGCTTCGATGAAAACGGGGCGCTGGACACGGCCATGACCCGCCGCACCATGGGCGCCGCCCTGCGGCCGCTGAAGCAGGCCGTCATCGCCGGTTTTTACGGCGCGGACATGCGGGGCCGCATCCACACCCTCACCCGGGGCGGCTCGGACGTGACGGGCAGCCTGGCCGCCGCGGCCATTCAGGCGGATCTCTACGAAAACTGGACGGATGTGTCCGGCCTGCTGGCGGCAGACCCCCACATCGTGGAAAATCCCAAGTCGGTGAAGTACATCAGCTATCGCGAGCTGCGAACCCTTTCATACATGGGCGCGTCCGTGCTGCACACCGACGCGGTGAACCCGGTCACCGACCTGTGCATTCCCATCAATATCCGCAACACCGATCGCCCCCAGGACCCGGGCACCATGATCGTGCGCAAGCTCCCGGAGGGGGAGACGAAGTACCCCATCATCGGCGTGGCGGGCCGGGTGGGCATGTCGGTCATTCAGGTGGAGAAGGTGATGGTCAGCGACGAATCCGGCTTCACCGCCGTCATGCTGGACATGCTCAAAAACCGTCAGCTGCCCTTCGAGCAGTGCCTGACGGGCATCGACACGGTGACGCTGGTGATCAAAAGCGACCTGCTCTCCCCCTGCAAGGAGGATCTGCTCGCCGAGATCCGGGAGAAGCTGGCCCCGGACTATCTGGACGTGAAGGAAAATCTGTCCATGATCGCCGTCATCGGCGAGAAGGGGGCGGAGTCCAACGACGGCAACGTGCGGGTACTGCAGGCCCTGACCCGGGCGGGGATCCTGATCAGCACCATCAACCAGGGCGCGGGGAAGCTAAACCTCCTGCTGGGCGTGCCCGAGGAGCGGTATCAGGACGCCATACAGGCCATATACGCCACCATCGACGGGGAGGACGCGCCGGAAAGGTAAGCATCGCGCAAAAAGGGAGGTGTTTTACCCTCTCCTCCATTTATGATGGGAGCCGGGCATGGTTTCACAGCCTTTTGCGGGATGGCATATCCCAACAAATCGGCATTTTCGGGAGGTATCTGCCATGAATGAAAACAATAAACACAGCAAAAAGGATCATCACTCAGCCAGTCTTCCGATCGGTATGTGCATAGGACTTGCTGTCGGGACAGCCATAGGTGCGGCAACCCATAATATTGGGACGTGGATGCCAATTGGACTCTCTATAGGATTGTGTCTTGGCCTTGTGCTGGGCCGCAGCAATACGGATGAACACAAAGACGATACGAACGATAAGCAGTAAACATGCAAATGCCGGTTTGCGAGGGAAAGGACTATGAGAGCACCATTCCAGATATTGGCGATCCCATACAGGGTGAAACCGGATTTGCGGTTTTGTGTTTTCCATCGTTCAGACACAGATCAGTATCAGTTTGTGGCAGGCGGCGGCGAGGATGACGAAAAGCCCATAGAAGCCGCGGCGCGGGAGATTTACGAGGAGACCTACGTCACAGCGAAATCCATTCTGCCGCTCACTTCCATGGCCTATGTTCCCGCCAATGTCATTTCGAAAAAGCACAGGGATCTGTGGCCGTCTGACACCTTCGTCATTCCGGAATACGCGTTTGGTTTTGAATGCCGTTCAGAGATCGTGCTGTCCGGTGAGCATACGGGACTGGAGTGGATGACATACGACGAAGCCATGTCCATTCTCACATGGGATTCCAACAAAACCGCGCTGTATGAACTGAACTGCCGCCTGATGAAGGGATGACGCATGTAAGGCTGCGCAGGCCATCGTTGACAGCGGCCGGCGGGGATGATATACTCATTCCGCCGAAGGAAACTTGGTTTGACGGGGCAGAAACGAGGCATGGCGAAATGACATTTGTACGCTCGCAGGAAATGAAGATAGACCTGACTCCAGAGCAGGCCGATATGCTCTCCACGAAGGAGGATATCAAGACCATCATACGGGAGAATCCGGATACGGTGATGGCCTTTGACATATTCGACGGGATTGATCTGATCGGTTTTGCGCTGGTGCACCGGTTTGAGGAGCGGAAATACTTTCTGTGGGAATACGCCATAGATGTGCGGTTTCAGAACCGGCACAAGGGGACGCGTGCCCTGGCGGAGCTCATAGAGTATATGAAGGCCCGCCACGGCGCCAAAGAGATCACCACCACATACATATACGGCAACGACCACGCCAGGCACGTGTATGAGAAGGTTGGGTTTGTGGAAACGGACGTGGTGGATGAGCCGGACTGCCACGAGGTGAATATGGCGTATTATCTGTAACGGATGAGGCGGCACCGGGTCATATGGGCAAATAGGGAATTGCGGGGATGCGATGATATGGAAATCGTAGATTTGAGCGAAGAGCAGGTCGAAGACATCGAAGCAAGGCTCAGCGCCTATGACGAACAACACATCAGGTATAAAATGGACGGATCCATTCAGATCGGCATGGAGGATGGCGGAAGACTGATCGCGGGGCTGGATGCCTGCATTACGGCATTCAAAATCCTGTACGTCTCCACCGTATTCGTGGATGAAGAGTACAGACGGAAAGGCATCGGTACGCGAATGTTCCGCGAGATGGAAAAGCGTGCCGCCTCCATGGGCGTCAACGCCATCCGGCTGGACACCTTCAACTGGCAGGGAAAAGAGTTTTATGAGGCGTTGGGGTACCAATGCGTCGGCCAATATACCCATGAGGAGGACGGCTATTCCGAATCCTTCTTTTTGAAAAGAATCCATTGATTTTGTCCATTCGCGGGGCTTCCCTGCCCCGTTCCTGCCATGATATGCACGCAAAAACAGGCGCAGCCTTTCGGAAACGCCTGTTTTTGTCGTTCATGCACCGGGAAGGGCATATATCCTTTAGTCCAGGGCGGTCAGGAGGGCGACGCGGGCGCTCTCCAGGGCCCGGGGGGAGGGGTCGTAGTCGGAGAAGGTGGTACAGACGGAGCGGATGATGTCGTCCGCCTTGTCCGGATCCCGGTCTATGAGCTGATAGAGCAGCTCCGCGTCCTCCGCGCCCATTCTCTGCAGCTGAGCTCGGACGCCGTCCAGGGGGCCGTCCTCGCCTGGATAGACGATGTGGGCGTTGCCGGCGGGGTAGGCGATGTCCTCATTGCCCGGCTCGGGGCGCATGCAGGTGCGCACCGTCCAGTCGTCCGGAAGGGCGTTGTAGCCCCAGTGGAGGAAGCCCCGGCACCGGTACAGGGCGCACATCCAGAAGGGCAGGCGGCTGACGGTGAGGGGCAGGTCCATCACCCGGTTCATGACCCAGCCGCCGGGGAAGCCGCAGGTGTAGAGCCACATCTCCTCTCCCATGCCCTGCAGGGCCCGGTAGGTGTCGATGTATTTTTCATACACCGCCTGCTTGACGCACCATATGTCCGGCCCGCCGAAGAGGTCCGTGGACTCCACCGGGTCGTGGATGACGACGCCGGGCATGTGCTTTCGGCATATGCCGCAGAGGATGCGGTAGTGCTCGCTGTTGGGGAACTGGGGCTCGTCCACCAGGCACTGGACATACTTGGCCTGCCAGCCGTTTCTGACCACGCAGGCCCAGGCGTCCTGAAAATACATGGACAGCTGGCGGTAGCCCTCCAGGGAGGCCACCGACACGTCCCGGTCCCAGAGGAGGTAGTGGGTTTTTTCATCCCATACCTTGAACCGGGCCACGAAGCCGCCCAGCACCCGGTGAAAGCCCATTTGCAGGGCCATATTGCCCACCAGCTCGGCGTCGGAAAAGTCGAAGCCGGTGAGATTTCCCTTTTCGTCCCGTATGGGCGTGCCGGAGGGGAGCATGAGGTCCGTGGTGCGCATGTCTTTTTGGTTTTCCAGATAGGCCCGTATGACCCGCTCCCGCCGGGCGTCTCCCCGGGTGAGGCCGTGGGCCTGATCCAACCGGTTCAGCATCAGCCAGTTGATCATGCCGAAGCGGGCATGGTCGTAGTCCGGCACCCGGGCGGCGTGGACGGTGAGATACACCCGGCAGGAAAAGCCGCCGCCCGCGTACTGTACCGCCAGGCCCAGGTCGTATGTGCCCGGCGCGCAGGTGTCCGGCACATTCAGGCGCACCCAGAACGCCGCCCGGCCCGGGGAAAGGGGCGTCCCGTCCAAAGGCGACAATACGTCGTAGACCTCAAATGGCGCCTTCCGGGTCACGAAGTCCTTCACCTCGTCGTAGTTCCTGGTGCACAGCCTGTCCCTGGCGCTGTTTAAGTCCACCAGGGCGGGCCGCATCTGACAGACCCGCACCCGGATGTCCGCCGGGAAGCGCCAGGTCACCTGGGCCGTTTCGCCGCCGGAGAGAACATCCTCCGTCAGCGCCTGAAAGCACACGCTGCCGCCCCGGGCGGCGTGGAGGCTGATTTCCTCATCCTGCCCCGCCGGATCGTCGGGGTATACCCATTCATGCTCCGTATACAGCTTTGCCATATCCCCGCCCCCTTACAAAGTATCGATCAATAGAACCGGGCCGTTTCCTCCAGCGGCTTGCGGGGCCTGAGGGGCGCTTCCTCCCGGGCCTTCCCCACCGCGATGACGGACATGATCTGCTCGTTTTCAGGAACGCCCAGCGCGTCCCGTATGGCCTTCTCGTCCCGCAGACCCATGATCAGCGTGTCGTAGCCCATGTCCCTGGCGGAGAGTATCAGGTAGGCGTCGTGAAGGCCCAAATCGTAGGCTCCCCACATGTTGCCCGGCTCGTTGGCGGGCTGGCCCTGGGAAAAGCCCACCTGGTCCCGCACGAAGGTGGTGACGATCAGGGCCGCGCCTGCGCTGCTCTTCTGGTTGAAGGAGGGCAGGGCCGCCTCCCGCAGCCGCTCCAGGGTGTCCGGGGTGGTCACGGCGTAGCACCGGGAGGTCTGCATGTTCTTCCAGGACGGGGCCCTGCGGGCCATGGTGAGTATCTTTTGAATGTCTTCCTGCGTGGGGGCGGCGGCGTAGTCCCGCACGCTCCTGCGTTCGTCGATCAGCTGTACAAAGTCCATATGTCTGCCCTCCTTTGGCATTCTTCTCGTTCTATTGTATCATAGTTTTACTTCGGTTTCAACGATTTGGCGGCCTTCCTACGCTTTTCTTCTTGCGAAACGGGCCTGTGTATGGTATACTTTTTCCGGCGATACGGCCGGGGCCCACGGGGCCGCCAGGCCGAAAGCCGCGAGGGAGGATGCATCTATGTCCAGTCTGACCGTGGAAAAATATACCATGCCTTCCGCGTCCCTGGGGCCCGCCAGTCCCCTGCCGGATCTGCAGAAAAACCAGGACGCCCACGCCAATATCCCCATAGACACAAGCACCATCAGCCCGGAGGAGTCCAAATATATGGGGTGGGGGCGCATAAACGGCATACTGCCCTATACCATACGAAACAACTACAACCGCACCAAGCGGAACCGGGCCTGGAAGGCCGTGGTGCTGGAAAACGAATACCTCCGGGCCACCTTTTTGCCGGAGCTGGGGGCACGGCTCTGGTCGCTGATCGACAAAAAGACGGGGAAGGAGCTGCTGCACTGCAACCCCGTGTTCCAGCCCTGCAACCTTGCCCTGAGAAACGCCTGGATCTCCGGGGGCGTGGAGTGGAACCTGGGCATGATCGGGCACACGCCCTTCACCGTGGACAGCCTGTACGCCGAGGCGCTGACCCTTCGGGACGGCACGCCGGCGGTGCGGTTTTATCAGTACGAGCGGGTCAGGCACCTGGTGTACCGGGTGGAGGCCGCCCTGCCGGATCAAAGCCCGGCCCTCCTTGTGCGGGTGCGCGAAAAGGCGTTCAGGTGGGGCTACGGCGGGGCGCTGACCAAGATCCCGGTGCCGGAAAGCGACCTGTTCCGCGACATCACCTACGCCCACAACATCCCCCAGTCCATGGACTTCTTTTTCGACATCCCCACGGGCCGCAGGCACTGGATCGCCGCGGTGAACGGCGAGGGGTATGGATTTGTGCAGAGCTCCACCCAGCGGCTCATAGGCCGCAAGCTGTTCGTGTGGGGCATGGGCGCGGGCGGACGGCACTGGCAGGAATTTTTGTCTCAGCCCGGCAGCGCCTATATCGAGATCCAGGCGGGCCTGGCCCATACCCAGCTGGAGCATCTGCCCATGAAGGGCGGAGAGAAAATAGAGTGGCTGGAGACCTACGGCGCGGTGCGGGGCGACGCCTCCGTTATGCACGGGGACGACTGGCAAGCCGCCACCGGCGAGGTGGAAAAGGCGCTGAATAAGGTGTATACCGAAGAGGCGCTTGAAAAGATGCTCAAGGATATGGGCGAGGATCTGGACTGCCAGAACGGGCATATCCTCCACTACGCCGACGGCTGGGGCCGGGTGGAGCAGCTGATCTGCGGGGAGGAGCACTTTGGCTGCGGCGCGCTCCGCTTCCCCCAGCGCAGGCTGGGCCCGGCGGAAAAGGAATGGCTGGCCCTCTTGACGGAGGGCGCTCTCCCCTGCCCCGACCCCGCCAGGGAGCCTCTGGGCTATCAGGTCAACGACCGGTGGCTGAAGGCGCTGACGGCCTCCATAGCGTCCGGCAAGGGCGATCACTGGTACGCCCGGTATCAGCTGGGCGTGATGCTGGCCTACCGGAACGACGTGAAGGGGGCCAGGGAGGCCTTTGAAGCGTCCCTTCGTATGGCGCCCTCCGCCTGGGCCCTTCGGTGCCTGGCGGTGCTCGCTGAGCAGGGCGGGGACATAGGCCGAGCGGGAGATCTGATGATGGAGGCGCTGAAGCTGAGTTCCCAGCGGAACCTGGCCTCCGAGGCCATGGCCACGCTGTGCCGGGGCAAGCGGTACAGGGACGCCCTTTGCGCCTTTGACGCCCTGCCCGCCGATATCCAGCGGGTGGGCCGGGTGAAGATGCACCGGATCGAGGCCCTGCTGGGGGTGGGCGATATCGACCTGGCGGAAAAGCTGCTGGGGCAGAGGATCGTTCTGACCGACGTGAAGGAGGGCGAACTGTCCCTGACGGAGCTGTATTTCTGGCTGTGCGCCGCGAAGAAGGCCAGAAAGACCGGCTTGGACGTGACGGACGAAATGATCGAGGAAATGCGCCGCACCGTGAAGGTGCCCACCCATCTGGATTTCCGGATGAAATGACAGATCGGCCCACGGCGACTTGGCTGTGGGCCCCTTTTTTGAGGAGGCCAATATGGAGCGCGGACCCATGCCCGCTTTTGAGGCGCGGCTGTTGATCGAACCCGGGGAGGACGGGACGCTGTACCGCCTGTACGGGGACGGGGGAAACATATTGACGGTCACGAGGCAGGGCGGCATACAGGCCACGGCCCACACTGTGTGGCCGGGGCATACCGCCCGGTTCGGGGACGACCCCGCGTTTGACTTTGTGCTGGAAT
>CADAGW010000127.1 GCA_902787475.1 uncultured Eubacteriales bacterium | reverse complement strand
CGTCCATCACCAATATGATCACACGCTTCATATGTTTCAAGGATAGGCCTCCCTTCGACGGGATACTTTCATATCCGCGTCCCTATTATACATCATACCCCGCCCCAGTACAAGAAAATATGTCATGTGCTTTTCGGGAATTTTTGGCTTATTTCGAACCGTTCCCCATCCGCCGCCCGTCTGTCCCCGGCGAACCAGCCAAGCCGTATCTCCTCCGCGGCCTGGGAAAGGAACGCGCCGGGAGTGGGCAGACCCGTTTTTTTGCCCGCCACGCCGCCGAAAAGGTCGTACCGGGGCCTGATAAAGGCGTTCTCCATGGCAGTGCGCAGGGCCCGATCCACAGACCCCGGCGTCACGCCCCACTTTTTCGCCACCGCCGGATACAGTCTCCCCTTCAGATTCCCGGACAGTCTCCCGTCCCGCAGAAGATACGCAAGGGCCGTTTCCATATATCCCCGGCCCTTCAGCCGCGCGGGTACGCCCATCTCGTCCAGGCACCGGCCCACGTCCCCCTCCCGCGGGGAGGGCAGGCGGCACTCGGGCGTCACGCATCCCTTATCGTCCGTGATCTCCGCCGCCAGGGTGTATATATCATTCGCCCCGCAGGGATCCGGCAGGGAGTATATCCCCTCCCCCTGCCCGCCGCCCAGCAGGGCCACGGCCGGCCGCACCCGGATGTCCATTTCCATCAGCCGCCTCACCAGCCCCCGCCCGTCCAGGCCCCGGAGTATGGGGTCAACGACCAGAAGGTCGATCTCCCCCTCCTCGCAGAGCCTGGCCGCCTCCGCACAGGAGGCCGCGGTACACACGAGCCCCTCGCCCCGCAGGGCGCGAGCCGCCCCGTCCCGGGCGCTGGCCGCCGCCCAGCGGATCATGATCCTTCCTCCGCCAAAAGCAAAGCGGAGCCAGGCCGCTTCCGCGACTGGCTCCGCACAGCGATCACCGGATCATTCCTCCTGGGCCTTCTCGGCCACGGGAATGTCCTCTTCATAGTCCATGAGGGGCTCCACCGTCTTGCCGCACCGGGGGCAGACGAACTTGGCCTTGGCGTCCACGTCGTCCTCCGGGGCGTAGAACAGGGCGTGGCAGCTGGGGCACACGCACTCCACGTAGATGTTGTTTCCGGCGCCGTCGGCCTCGCCGAACTCGCCTTCCTCTTCATCCTCCTCGAAGTCCTCGTCGTCCTCGTCCTCGGCGTCCTCATCGTCGTCGTAGTCCTCGTCGTCGAAGTCCTCGTCGCCCAGCACGTCCTCCAGCTCCTCCAGATCCTCGTCGATGCTGTCCACGAAATCGGACAGGTCGTCGTGGGCCTCTTCCAGCTCCTCCAGATCGGAGGCCATGTCGCCCACCACGTCGATCAGGTGCATCAGCAGCTTCTGCTCGTCGGAGCCTTCCTCCAGCTTCATACCCTCGGCCAGACCCTTGATGTAGGCGGCCTTGTCGGTCAGCTTGCTCATATTATCCTCCAGATCAGGAACGAGACATGTACTCGCCCGTGCGGGTGTCGATGCGCAGCGTGTCGCCGATCTCCACGAAAAGGGGCACGTTGATGGTCAGACCCGTTTCCACGGTGGCGGGCTTGGTGGTGTTGGAAGCGGTATCGCCCTTGAAGCCGGGCTCGGTGTGGGTCACCTTCAGCTCCACAAAGTTGGGGGCCTCCACGGAGAAGGCTGCGCCCTTGAAGAAGCGGACGGTGGCGGTGGTGTTCTCCTTCATGTAGACGATGGCGTCCTCCACCTGCTCGTGGGTCAGGGGCAGCTGCTCATAGGTCTCCTGATCCATGAAGTAGTACATCTCGCCGTCGCTGTAGAGATACTCCATCTCCTTGGTCTCGATGATGGCCTTGGGCATCTTGTCGGTGGGGTTGAAGGAGCGCTCCACCACCGCGCCGGTCAGTATATTCTTGATCTTGGTGCGCACGAAGGCGGCGCCCTTGCCGGGCTTCACGTGCTGGAAATCCACGATGGTCCAGATGCCGCCGTCCCATTCGACGGTCAAGCCCTTCTTGAAATCGCCTGCAGTAACCACGTACATTCCTCCTATCGATGTGGTCGTGTGGGTGTTATTTCACATGGATCAGTTCCTTGGGGAAGGTCACCAGGTTGTCGTATCCGTCCTCGGTCACCGCCACGGTGTCCTCGATGCGCACGCCGCCCACGCCGGGCAGATACACGCCGGGCTCCACGGTGATCACGATGCCAGGCTCCAGAACCGACAGATCCCGGGTATTGAAGTTGGGCGCTTCATGGATCAGAAGGCCCACGCTGTGGCCAAGGCCGTGGCCGAACGCGCCGGGATAGATGCCGTCCAGGAATTTCCTGGCCACGGCGTCCACCTCTTTGTTGGGCACGCCGCTCCTGACGGCGTCCAGCGCCATCTGCTGGGCCACGCGCACGTCCTCGTACATCTTGGACAGCTCGCTGCTGATCTCGCCGATGGCCAGGGTGCGGGTCATGTCGGCGTGATAGCCCTGATACAGGGCGCCGAAGTCCAGAGTCAGCAGCTCGCCCTCCATGAGTACCTTGTCGGAGGGGATGGCGTGGGGCAGGCTTCCGTTCACGCCCGCCGCCGCGATGGTGTTAAAGCCCACGCTGTCGGCGCCCAGATTCAGCATTTCGTAATCCAGGGCCACCTGCACCTGCTTTTCGGTCATGCCCGCGTGGATGCGGGGCAGCATGTTTTCAAGGGCCTGGCAGGAGATCTGGCAGGCGCGGCGGAGCTTCTCGATCTCGCCGGGCTCCTTCACCCTGCGCAGCTGCTCGGTCATGCCGGTGATGCAGCCGATGGTCCGTCCGGGCAGGGCTTTTTCAAGCATCCGCCTCTGGGCCACGGTCACGTAGTCCTCCTCGATGCCCACGCTCTGATCCTTGCCGATGAGCATGGACAGGGCCTCGTCCAGCCGCACGTCGCCGCCCACGCGCACCACCTGCCAGTCGGGCGCCTGACGGCCCGCCTGCTCAATGTAGCGGAAGTCGGTGAGTATGACCTTTTTGTCCTCCCCGATCAGGGCGTTGCCCTCGCCGGTATATCCGGTGAGATACTGTATGTTTTCCGGCCTGTAAATGAGAGCCAGGTTCAGCCCGGCCTCCTTCAGGCGCTCATTGAACCGCGCACAGCGATCCATAGACATTCCTCCCATCCGGCCCGATGCGGGCCGAATCGTCAAAGGCGTCCTCACTGGGAAGGCGTTCTTTGCAAAAGCCCTCCGCCGGCGTGCGGTGGAGGGCCGAAAATCACTTGTTGAGCGCTGCCTTGGCAGTCTCGGCCAGCTTGGCGAAGCCTTCGGCGTCGTTCACCGCGATGTCGGAGAGCACCTTGCGGTCGATGATCACGCCGGCCTTCTTCAGGCCGTCGATCATGCGGGAATAGGACAGGTCGTTCATGCGGGCCGCGGCGTTGATGCGGGCGATCCACAGAGCGCGGAAGTCCCTCTTCTTCATCTTGCGGCCGATATAGGCGTAGCGCAGGGAGCGGCGAACCTGCTCACTGGCGGCGCGGTACTGCTTGCTCTTGGCGCCAAAGTAGCCTTTGGCCAGCTTCATAATCTTACGACGCTTCTTGACGGCGTTAACTGCTCTTTTCACACGTGCCATGACGGTTTCCCCTCCTTACTTGTACGGAATCAGCTTTTTCATGACGGCGACTTCGCCGTGGGCCACGTAAGCGGCCTTGCGCAGGTTGCGGGTGCGCTTGGTGGGCTTTTTGGTGAGGATGTGGCTCTTGTAGGCCTGAGCCCGCTTGATCTTACCGGTTTTGGTAACGGAAAGGCGCTTGGCGGCGCCGCGGTGCGTCTTTTGCTTAGGCATGGTGGTTACTCCTCCTCTCGCCGGAACTTATTCCTTAGGTGCCAAAATCATCGTCATGTTGCGGCCCTCGGTGAGGGGCTTGCGCTCCACGACGGCGAAATCCTTGCAGCGCTCGGCAAAATCTTTCATGATGTCCAGGCCGATCTCAGAGTGGGTGATCTGCCGTCCGCGGAAGCGGATCGACACCTTGACCTTGTCGCCGTCCCGGAGGAACTTCTCCGCCGCCTTCTGCTTGACCTCCACATCGTGGTCGGCGATGGTCGCGGACAACTGAACCTCCTTGATGGTGATGACCTTCTGATTCTTGCGAATCTCGCGGGCGCGCTTGGACTGCTCGAAGCGGTACTTGCCGTAGTCCATGATCTTGCACACCGGCGGCTTGGCGGTGGGCGCGATCTTCACCAGATCGAGACTGGCCTCCTCCGCGGCGGCCATGGCCGTGCGCAAAGGCACAATGCCCATCTGCTCACCATTGGCGCCGATCAGGCGCACCTCACGGTCCCGTATCTCATCGTTGATCATCAGGTCGTTGATGTTTATGGCCGATCCCTCCTGTCTGAATCTCTGGTCATGAAAAATAGAGCGGGCATATTCCACCCGCTCCACAATATCCACTATGGGAACCGCGGCTGACCTTTCGTCGCCGGGTGAGAAGCGGTGGCTTCTGCTTGAACAAAAGAAGTATACCACGTCTTCCCCGCCCTGTCAACCGTTTCTCCCACATTTAACCTGCCAGTGACCTATTCGCCTTCCACCTTCACCGGCGCGCCGGTCTCCACAGACCGAAACGCCGCCTCTATGATCCGGAGCACCCGTATCATCTGCTCATGGGTCACGGTCTGCTCAGCCTTCCCCTCCATGGCGGCGCAGAAATTGCGGTAGAAGTCGTGCACGTCGCTTTGGGGCCTGTCCAGTTCAAAGGTGTCCGTGGTCACCTCGTCCCGGGGGGCCATGGTCTTGGTGAGCCCCGCCGCGGTCTGCACCGGCACCACGTCGCTCTCGTGCCAGGCCTTGCACTTGACCACTTTGCACCTCTCCCGCCAGTCGGGGATGACGGCGGTGCCCTTCATGGCCTGCACATAGAACCGGGGCATGGCGATAAAGTTGTAGGTGCCCACCTCGACATATCCCCGCTCCCCCGTCTCCATGGTGAGGGTGAGCTTGAACCCGTCGTCCACCTCCTGGTTCGTGATGTGGTCGAACTCGCAGTAGGCGGTCTTGATCTTTTTGTCCCGGTACAGCCGCATCATCTGGTCGATCAGGTGCACGCCCCAGTCATACAGCATGCCGCCGCCGTGCGCCTTTTCGCCCCGCCAGTCGCTGGGTATGCCCCGGGAGCCGTGGATGCGGCTCTCCACATTGAACACGTGCCCTATGGTGTCCTCGTCGAATATCCTCTGCACCGCCAGGTAGTCCACGTCCCATCTCCTGTTCTGGTGCACGGTGAACAGCTTTCCCGTCTCGCGGGCCACCTCTATGACATCTTCAAGGTCCTTCACCGACAGCATCACCGGTTTTTCGGATATCACGTGCTTTCCGGCGCGGAGGGCCTTAATCGCCAGCTCCCTGTGGCAGTCGTTTGGCACCGCCACGGTCACAAGCTCCACGCTTTTGTCCCCCAGCAGCTCCTCCAGCGTCTCGTAGGCGCGGATGCCCCGCTCTCTGGCCAGGGCCCGCCTTTCCTCTTTAATATCGTATATGCCCGCAAGGGTCACCGCGTCGCTTTTCTGGGCCCACTGGGTGTGCCAGCCGCCCATGCCGCCGTATCCGATCACCGCCAGATTGTGTTTCATGCCCTGTCTCCTCGCATATCGTATTTCCGTATCTGCCCTGAACCATTCAAGATTGTACCGCAAAACCCGCCCCCGTTCAAGCGCCGCCGTCAAATTTCCCGCATATTAACAAATACTTCTTTCCCGTGTTCCTTTCTTTCCAAACCTGTGGTGGAGGCGGGCCGCTGTGCGATATATAATGGAAAACAGCATACTGGGTCGTCTGCGGACGCCCGGGGGAGGCACGGATATGCGCATAGGCATTACCCCCTACTGCCATGACGGGAACATACACGATACCTACATACCGGAAGGGTACCAGATGGGCCTGTTGAGCCGGGGCGCGGAGATGGTGGTCTTTGAATACGCCATGAAGGACGAGGAGCTCGTGTCCCTCCTCGGCACGGTGGACGGCTTTCTCTTCTCCGGCGGGCCGGACGTGGCCCCCGCCCGCTACGGACGGGCCGTGGAGCCCAAATGCGGAGAGATCAACCTTCGCCGGGACGAGGTGGAGTTTCTCCTGTTCCCCCTGGTTCTCCGCCGGGACATGCCGGTGCTGGCCATCTGCCGGGGC
>CADAGW010000126.1 GCA_902787475.1 uncultured Eubacteriales bacterium | reverse complement strand
AGAGGCCCTATGTGGACGAGAGCCGGATGGACAAATATGTGCACTGTGAGGAGCACGTGAAGCTGGCCCTTGACATCGCCAGACGCAGCATGACCCTCCTGAAAAACGAAGGGGATATACTGCCCCTTTCCAAGGACATCGGCACCGTGGCGGTGCTGGGCCCGGCGGCGGGCATGGCTTCGCTGGGGGATTACAGTCCGGATGGAAAGACCGGCGTGTCGGTGGCGCAGGGCGTGAGGGCCGTCGTATCGCCGGGGACAAAGGTTCTTTACGACCGGGGGTGCTTTTTCCAGGGGGACGCGCCCATCACGGTGCCGTCCGATTGGCTCGTGGACGACGAGGGAAAGCGGGGCCTGACGGGCAGATACTATAATGCGCCTGTGCCCGAGGGCGAGCCTGTGCTGGTGCGGCGGGATCGGCGGATCGACTTCAACTGGATCATGAGCAAGCCCCACGGGGACGTGGACGCGGACGTGTTCAGCGTGCTGTGGACGGGGAAGCTGGTTCCCGGGGAGAGCTTTGACGGATATCTGGGGTTTGACACCCAGGACAGCATGCGGCTGTACGTGGACGGGGAGCTGATACTGGACGGCTGGGGCGAAAAGAAGGAGGCCGGACGGACGGTGCCCTTCGCCTTTGAGAAGGGCCGGGCGTACAAGCTCAGGATCGAGTTCACCAACGACCGGCGGGGCGCCCGGGTGGTGCTGGGCTATCAGCGGGAGCGGGAGGACTTTTCCCGGGGCCTTGACATGGCCCGGCAGGCGGACGCGGTGATACTGTGCATGGGCGACGACGCCCACACCTGCGGGGAGAACCTGGACCGGACCAATCTGGATCTGCCGGGGCGGCAGGAGGAATTCGTGCGGGCGGTGGCGAAAATGGGCAAGCCCACAGTGCTGGTGCTTCTGACCGGGCGGCCCGTGTCCTGCGCCTGGGAAGAGGAGCACATACCCGCCATACTGGAGGCCTGGTTCCCCGGGGAGATGGGCGGGCAGGCGGTAGCCGAGACCCTGTTTGGGGACAACGAGCCCACGGGGCGGCTGCCCATATCCTTCCCCCGGCACGTGGGGCAGATCCCCTGCCACTACACCCGCAGGCCCGGGGGCGGGCGGCGGTATGTGGAGATGGACTGGCTGCCGCAGTATCCCTTTGGATACGGGCTGAGCTATACCACCTTCGAGGTGGGCGGGCTGACCCTGGACAAAGAGAGGATCCGGCCCGGGGAGGAGATACACGCCCGGGTGAGAGTGAAAAACACCGGCAAACGGCCCGGCACGGCGGCGGTGGAGTTGTATATTCGGGACATGGTGGCCAGCGTGGTCAAGCCCCTGTTGGCTCTGGCGGCCTTTGGCCGGGTGCGTCTCCTGCCCGGGGAGGAAAAAGTGGCGGAGCTGACCATAGGAGAGCGGGCCATGCGGACCCTGGGGCCGGACTTCGTGTGGCGCGTGGAAAAGGGAGAATTCCAGGTGATACTGGCCCGGGACGCGGAGCACCCGGTGGAGAGGAAGAGTTTTTGGGTTGAAGGATAAGGGAGGCGCTGGGGGCTTTCAGTCCCAGACCCCAGACCAAAGGGACCAGTCCCTTTGGAATCCCAGACTTCCGCCCTTCGGGCGGGGAACAAAATGATACAAATATAGGCGGATCGTTTCGCGTGTGGATTGCGAAAGGATCCGCCTTTTTGGGTGTGGGGTGGGGTCACCAGTCGTCGTCCTCGTCGTCCTCCATGGCGTAGCTGATCTCGTCCAGCTCGGCGTGGAGGTATTCGCCCCAGCTGTACTGGTTCATATAGTCGCCCAGATACTTGTATTTGGAGTTTTCCTTCTTTTCCAGCCAGTCGTACAGGTCGCATTCGATCTTGTTGGCGGCGATGGCCATGCTGCCCCGCTGCTTGACGATGATACCGTTGAGCTTTAGGCGGGTCATGGTGTTTTGAAGGTCCTGCCGCAGGTTGGACAGGTAGGAGCCCTTTTTCTCCGGGTCGCCCTCGTCCTCCCACAGGGCGGCGATGATCTCCCCGTTGGTGGTCTGGGCGCCCCGGTTGTTGACCAGCAGGGCCACGATCTCCTTGGTCTTGGAGTATTTGAAGGCCACGCTCTTGCCGTCCACGAAGAAATCGAAATTGCCGAAGGTCTGGGCGAATACCCGCTTGCGCTTCGTCTCGGCCTCGGGGTGGCGCAGATCCTCCATCTCATTTTGGACGGCCTGAAGGGTCAGGGGGGAGATCAGGTAGCCGCTGGCGTGCTGCATCAGGGCCCGGGCCCCGTCCTGGTGGTCGTCGGAAACGTAGATCAGGTTGATCATGGGGTAGAGCTCTTTCAGGTACTGCCCCAGGTCCAGGCCGCTCAGCTCCGGGGTGTCCACCCGCAGGAAGGCGGCGTCGATCTCCCGGCTCCGGGCCTCGGCCAGGGCGGAAAGGGAGCTGGAAAAGCGCAGGATCTGGGCGTCCGGCGCGGCGGCGGCGGCCAGGTGGGCCAGCTCCTCCAGACCCTTTTCCCGGCTGTCCACGGTCAATATGGTCATTGCATGTCCCCTCCCAAGTCGATGGGCCGCACCTTCTGGTCCCGCCGCTCCTGCTCAGTCATGTGCAGGGGGTCAAGCCCGCCCACCAGCAGCATATCGCCCCCGCCTATGGCGGCGTCCCGGAGGGGGCCCGCGTTCAAGTCCGCGATCACCAGGGCGGCGAAGCGGTCGTAGTTGTCCTCGTCGATGACGGGGAAGTGGTGCTGCATGCGGTACCAGTGGTTGGGGTCAAAGCCCATGGCCCCGGTGTAGAGCCTGTCGGCGGTGGCGATCACGTCGTCGGGGGTGGCCACGTGGCCGGGTGAAACGCCCATGTCCTCGCAAAAGAGCATGGAGTAGGCCCGAAGGATGCGGGTGCGCACCGTGTCCCGCCTGCCGTCCTTTTCGATGGGCGTGTCCATGACCTGATAGTAGTATTCCTGGGCGGATTCGGAGCGCTCGAAATCCACGATGGCGTCGTAGAACGCCCGATTGATCAGCGAAAATGCCATATTCGTCCTCCTGGCGGGGCGCATGGGGCCCCGGTGAGACTATTATATATCAGATCGGGTATAAAGGCAAGCGGGGTTTTACTTTTGAAGGAGGTATTCGACGAGGTAGGGCTCCTCCGAGGGATCCTGGAGGCGGAGCAGGCGGGCCTCGCCCCGGCCAAGGGACAGGGAGAGGGAGGCGCATTTGTCCGTAAGCAGGGCGTGATCGCCGCTGTCTGGGCTGACCTCGTAGACGCGCATGTCCTTTTTGAGGGGCAGGGTCACGTCCTGGGCGGCGGTGTAGTCCCGGTTCAGGATCATGACGTAGAGGTGGCCGTATTCGTCGGTGAACTCTCCGGCGGAGACGCGGCGGGGGAGATCGGCGGCGAATACCCGGCTGGAAGAAATTGGGTCGCAGTAACGGGAGCGGAAATCGGGGTCGGAGGCGAGGACGTCGCCTGAATGATAGACGCCAAGAGATGTCAGGGCCATCAGGGTGCGGCCCCAGTTTTTGACCCGCTCGTTGAGGCGCTTTTGAGTGTCGAAATACACGTCTGGGGTGCCGTCCCGGCGGATGACGGAGCCCACGGCGGTGTACTGCTGCAGGGCCTTGGCGCCGTAGAGAAGGGCGATATTGGCGTGCATGTGCATCTGGGTGGGAGTCATGGTGCAGGGGCCCAGCTCTTCCGTGCCCTGATAGTAAAACCACAGGGGCAGGCTGCGCGCAAGGGACCATTTGCGCATGAGGTAGAGGTCCTTGTATATGCCGCAGTCGTCCAACTGGGTGTCGTTTTTGGGCTGGGAGGGGAAGGGATAGTAGTCAAGGCTCATCACCGGCGGGTCGATGGTGGTGACGAAGCGCTCCATGTAGTCGTCGAACAGGCCGTTTTGGTAGGTATATTCCCGGTTGTAGCTGGGGATGGCCACGGAGAAGGGCATCCTCTCGGGGTCGAGCGACGCTATGATGTTGGTTTGCCAGGCGGACTTTTCCACGTCCGCCTGGAAGTAGGGCTCGTCCCACACGTAGTAGCCGTATATGTGTTTGTATTTTTTGCAGTTGTCGATATAGGCTTTGATGTCGTCCATGTCGATGTCGCGGCTCCGGCTCTCCTGAAAGCCGCCGAAGTGCCGCCAGTCCTGCACCAGCACGTCGATGCCCACCTCTTCGGCGATAGCGACGGCCCGGTCGGTGTATTCGCTGGGCACCCAGCCAAACTCCAGAAGGTTGAAGCCCGCCCTTTTAAGGTTTTCAAACCCGGTGCGGACGTCGCCGGTGACGCCCCGGAAGGTGGAGAGGATAAAACGGTCCTGCCGCCAGGCCCGGCGGGGATTGCCGATGGGATGACGATAGAATGTTCGGGTATGCATATGCCTGCCTCCTGTCGTGTGCTTAAAACCATAGTATCAGCAAGACGGGAATATGTCAAGAGCATGCGGGCGGGAAATTGGGGGTTGACAGGGGGAGGACGGGTGCCTATAATACCGGCTGGAAGGGTTTTGCGAGGGAGGAACGGAAATGGAGCTTGAAAAATGGATCAACAAGGACACCATATCATACTTTGCCAGGACCAATGAGATGACGCTGACGGGGCCCGTCCGGGGAGTGGTGCTGGAGTTTCCCGGGCTGGGCGGCGGGTCCTGCATGGGAGGGGAAAACGCCGTGGGACCCTACGTGGGGGCCTATGGGCTGAGGTGCGCCAGAGAGAATATACTATTGGCCTATGTGTTTACCGGGCCCTGGAGCTGGATGAACGACAGCGCGGTGAGGATCGCCGACGCGGTGGTGAAGGCCATATGGGACAAGTATCATTTGCCCGATGACACGCCGCTCATCAGCACCGGGGGCAGCATGGGCGGGTGCGGGGCGCTTTTGTATGCCCGCTACGCCTGCCGCACGCCGGACGCCTGCGCCGCCAACGGACCCGCCTGCGACGCCATGGACATATACAAGGCCCATCCGGACTTCGCCAGGACGCTGATAAACGCCGTGGCCCACTACCCTTGCTCCTTCGAGGAGGCCATGGACAGCATATCGCCATTAAAGCAGATGGACAAAATGCCCCGTATACCCTATTACATCGTGCACACCGGCATGGACGACATCATCCCAAGGGAAAAGCATTCGGATCTGCTGGCGGCGGGACTGCGGGAGCGGGGACATGAGGTGACGTATCGGGTGGTGCCGGACAGGGGGCATTGCGACCTGCCGCCGGAGGACTGGAACCACATGGTCAGGTGGGTCATAGACGAGGTCAGAATACTGCGGGGCGAGTAATACAATCGCTTTGGTCTGGGGGCCGGACGGCCCCTTTTTTATTTTCCCGTTTCCGCCTGCACGGCGTCAACCTGGGAGCTGACGTATGACTGGCCGCTCTGCCAGATGGATATGGGCACCTGCTCCTCGATGGCGATGGAGGCGATCTCCCCGTGATCCTGGCGGTACTGGCTGGGGGTCACGTGGAAGCGGGCCTTGAAGACCCGAAAGAACCGGGAGGGGGAGGAGAAGCCGGATTCGTAGACCACGTCGGTGATGCTGATGTCCGTTTCGCTGAGCAGGTAGCAGGCGCAGCGGAGGCGGCACTCGGCCAGGTACTCCGAAAAGCTGCTGCCGAAGGTCTTGTGGCAGAGGGAGCTGAAATAGCTGGGGGAGAGGGAGCAGTAGGCCGCCACCTGCTGAAGGTCTAGCCCCTCCTCGGAGCAGTGCTCCCAGATATAGAGAAGGGCCGGCTGGAGCTTTTGAAAGGAGGAGGCGGAGGCGCAGACCTGGCCGTCCCGAAGAAGCTTTATGAGGATGAGGGTCAGGGCCGCCCAGGCCCCGTGGAACCGGTAGGCGTCCAGACTGGCGCACTCCTTTTCCACGGTGTGAAAGAGGGACTTGACCTGGGCCAGCTCCTCGGGCTTGAGCTGCAGGGCCACGCCGCCGCTGGGCAGGGGCAGGGTGAAGCCCCCGGGCTGGTCCGGGAGAAAGCCTATGTGGATCACCGTCACCTGGCCCTCCACGTCGATCTGGTGGGTGTCGTTGGGGGTGAGAAGGTACATAAGGCCCGGCCGGATGGGGAAGGGGATGCCGTTAATGCGGTTGGTGCCCGTACCGGAGATGATCAGCTCCAGCTCATAGAAATTGTGCATATGCAGCTGCACCGGCGCCGCCAGATGCCTCGTCACCAGATTGATCTTGCTGG
>CADAGW010000125.1 GCA_902787475.1 uncultured Eubacteriales bacterium | reverse complement strand
ATCTCGCACAGGTCCAAATAGCAGGCGCCGGCCACGCCGAAATAGCCCAGGCCCTCGTCGCAGCCGCCGTCGGGGGCGTAGCCGTCCAGGAAGCGATGGGTGCTGCGCATGGTCTTTTGTACGGCCCGGAGGCGGCGCTCTTCATTTTTCTCGGTGAGCAGGAACGTGAGGGCGATGTTTGAATTGATCCAGGGGTTCCAGTTGTTTACCGTGTCCACGATGAAGCCCATCCAGAACATGTCGTCCACGGCAAGATAGGGGGCCATGACCCGCTTATTAAGCTCCAGCTCGCACCGGCGGCAGATGAGGGGGGATATCCCGTCCAGTGGGCCCTTCATGATGGAATAGACCGCCGCCACCTCCGCGCCGGTCTCGGCGGCGAAGAGGTCTATGTAGGTCTGTGCCTCCACGTTGCCCAGGGCGGGATGGGTCAGGGGCTTGGGATAGTGGTCGTTGTGGGCGGGGAGCACCCAGGTGGTCTCCTCCAGTATGGCCCACAGGCCGTTGACGATGCCCTCCATGAAGCGGCCCTGGCCCTCGAAGCACTCGGCCAGAAGGAAGGTGATCAGCCGGTCCCGCCTCTCGAAGTAGGCCGCCTCGTAGCGGGAGCGGTTGCCGTTTTTCTGGAAGTCCATGTACCGCCAGGCCGGGAGCACGGCCCAGTCCTGCTGGGACAGGGTGAGGGCGGCGGATACGTATTCATGGCCCATCTGCATGTGGGACCAGGCCTCATGGTCCTCCCAAGCCGGGAAGGGGCGAAGGAGGGGGACGGAGGAAAGGGTGGACACGGCGTCAGAGAGAAAGCCCATGGGATCGCCTCCATGTATGTTGTAATGCCGGTGCGGCTTCGCCCGGGCCGGGAAAGAGCCCGGCCAGGGCGGGGTATGTCAGTACAGGGTCACGTCCAGGGTGAAGGGGCCGTTGGCGCGCCAGCGCTCGTCCAGCTCGGGGCCGCAGGAATTGGAGCCCACGCCGCTGTTGGCCGCGTCCAGGTGCACCACGGTCATGCCGCTCTTGGCCAGCTCGTAGTTGTGGCGCTTGGCGGCAAGCTCCTCCCAGGTGTAGTGGGAGGCGTTGAAGGAGAAGCGGCCGGAGGCGGTGAGATGGGCATCGCCGTCGGACAGGGTCAGCAGGCGGCAGTCATAGTGGCTTCCGTTCTCCTGGGGCCGGATGTAGTCCTCGTGGAGGGCGGAGACGGTGGTGGCGAAGCGGCCCAGATGGCTGGCGCGATGCTTGTCCACATAACTCTCGGTGGGACCGCAGCCGAAGTACTCCGCGCTCTCAAAGGTCTCCGGCAGGAAGGCCCGGACGCCGAAGCGGGGCAGGAAGGGGACGTCGGGATTTTTGCGGGCCTCTATGATGAGGCGCATCTTGCCCCGGTTGTCCACCACCACCCGGGCGGTGCCGCGGACCACCCAGCGGAGGTACACGGGGATGAGGG
Source organism: uncultured Eubacteriales bacterium (assembly GCA_902787475.1). Lineage (GTDB taxonomy): Bacteria > Bacillota > Clostridia > Christensenellales > Aristaeellaceae > RUG13279. The sequence continues at coordinate 4,740 of CADAGW010000125.1, read as the reverse complement.
AGAATTCGCTTTCGATCTCCACGCCGTCCTCCCGGGTGCTGGCCACCACGGAGTAGGCCCGGGTGACGACCCGGTCGAAGCCGTACTTTTCCCACTCCAGGCGGATGTTCCGGTCGTTGTCGGTGGGGGCCCGGTAGATGCTGTATTCCATGGGGCGGGAGAGAAGCTCCCTGCCGCCCACCTGGCAGGACTGGGGCAGGCCGGTGCGCTTGGAGACGGAGTAGGCAAAGCCCTCGCCGGTGACCAGCACCGCGTCGGAGGTCTCGGAGACCGTGACGCCCTGGCCGCCGCACATGGCGGGCATGGAGGGGCCCTCGTCCTTTAAGATCACCTGATCCTCGCCGCAGATGTCGCCGTCCTTGAGCCGCTTTTCAATGAACCGCACGGCGGCCACCCGGCCCTGGCAGGGGGGGAGGTTCAGTGTGATCCCGCCCACGGCGTGGGGCGCGATGTTCAATTCCTCCGCCGCAACCTGGCCCCGGGCGGCTTCCTCTCCGTCCACCTCCAGGATCCAGGTCATGGAGATCCAGCTGTTGAGGGTGGTGAAGTCCAGCTCGTTTTCCACCAGGAACCGGCCGTCCTTCTGGCAGACCCGGGCGGGGCGGATCACGTTTTTGTATTCCATGAGGCCCGTGTGGGGCGTGCGGTCCGGGTAGACCAGGCCGTCCATGCAGAAGTTGCCGTCGTGGGGGAACTCGCCGTGGTCGCCGCCGTACCAGTACATGCCCCGGCCCTTGTAGATGGCGTGGTCGCACCACTCCCAGATGAAGCCGCCCACGCAGGAGGGCTCGTCGTGGAACAGCTGCCAGTAGTCCTCCAGATCGCCCGGGCCGTTGCCCATGGCGTGGCAGTATTCGCAGAGCACGAAGGGCCGCTTTTCGCCCGCGGCCAGTATCTCCTTCATGCGCTTGACGGAGGGGTACATGTGGGAGAGGGTGTCCAGGTTGGTAAGGTCGGGGGTGCGGGAGGTGTGGACGCTCTCGTAGTGGGTCAGGCGGGTGTCGTCCCGCTGCTTCATGTAGGCCAGGCACTTTTCGACGTTCACGCCCCAGGCGCACTCGTTGCCCACGCTCCAGAGGATGACACAGGGGCGGTTTTTGTCCCGCTCCACCAAAAGGACGCTCCGCTCCAGGATGGCATTTTCAAACCGGGGATCCTCCATCAGCTCCGGCCAGCCGTCCCACTTGCCCGCGCCGCAGCCGTGGGTCTCAAGGTCGGCCTCGTCTATGAGGTAGAGGCCCAGACGGTCGCACAATTCGGGCATACGGGGCATGTTGGGATAGTGGCTGGTGCGGACGGCGTTTATATTGTGCCGTTTCATGAGGAGAAGATCGTTTTTGAGCTGCTCCCGGGTGACGGCGAAGCCCAAGACGGGGTCTGAATCGTGCCGGTTGACGCCCCGGAACTTGATGGGACTGCCGTTTATGAGGATCTCGCCCTTGCCGGACACAGAGATGTCCCGAAGGCCCACGTGGGTGGAGATCCATTCATCGCCCCGGTGGATAAAGAGGGTGTAGAGGTAGGGGGTCTCGGCGTTCCAGTAGATGGGAGAGGGCACGTCGATCTCCCGGCCCGCGCCAACCGTGTTGCCCAGCTCGTCCACCAGCAGTATTTCCGTGTCCTCCCCCAACTCCACGGACAGCTCGCCGGAGATGGAGCACTCCCTTTCGCCCTCCAGGCGGACGGAGATGTGGTTTTGATGGGTGCGGACGAAAAAGTCCACCACGTGGCCCTGGGGACGGGTGAGGATGTATACGTCGCGGAATATGCCGCTCATGCGGAATTTGTCCTGATCCTCAAGATACGAGCCGTCGCACCACTTGAGCACCACGCAGACGATCTGGTTCTCGCCGGGGTGGGTCAGGTCGGTGATGTCGTATTCGGCGGTGGAGTGGCTGACCTGATGGTAGCCCGCGAACTGGCCGTTGACGAACACGTAGCAGGCGCTGTCAACGCCCTCGAAATTGAGGTAACGGCGCACGTCCGGCTCGTCGGAGAGGGTGAAGGCCCGCTGGTAGACGCCGCAGGGGTTGTCCACCGGCACGTAGGGCGGATCGAAGGGGAAGGGATAGTTGACGTTGGTATATTGATGGGACTCCACGCCATAGCTCTGCCACACGGCGGGGACGGACACCGGCACGAAGCCCTGAAGGCTGCCTGTCTTCCAGTATTCCTCGTCCAGATCCCGGACGGAGGGGAAGAAGCGGAACTGCCATTCGCCGCTTAAGAGAAGCACGCGGCTGGAGGTGAAGAAGGGATCGTCGCTCTCGGCCTCCTGGCGGGTGGCGCAGGGCACGTAATAGCTGCGGGGCGCCAGGGTCCCCTTGCGGGTGACGGAGGGATCCTCGAAATAGCGGGGCAGAAGCATGAAGCATGTCCTCCTTTGAGTTTGGCTCTGTGAAAAGTATAACAGCTATTGGGAAGAAATGCAATACGGGAAATGAGAGAAAAATGGGAGAATGGGGGTTGGGGGGTCGGATTGCTTCGTTGGCCCTTCGGGCGACCTCGCAATGACACGGCGAGGCTGGCGGGGGCAGGCTGGACGAGCGGGCCGACGAGGAAGCGGGAATGAGGCGGCTGGACGGGAGTACAGAAAGAAGAAAAAAAGGGGCCCCGAAATGGATCGGGGCCCGGGAAGGAGGTATGTCGGCGGCGGCCTTCGCGCGAAGGCGCGCCGCGCTGGGGCAGAATCGTCAGCGGGCGTCGTCCGCAGTGAAGGGGTCGCCGCACTGAGGGCAGAATTTGGGGGGATTGGCGGGGTTCTCGGGCACCCAGCCGCACTTGCCGCAGCGGTAGGTTTTGGGGCCCTCGGGCTTTTTGGCTCCGCAGGTGGAGCAGAACTTGCCGCTGTTGACCGCTCCGCAGGCGCATTTCCAGCTGCCAGCGGGGATGGGCTCGGGCTTTTTGGCCCCGCAGGCGGCGCAGAATTTGCCGGTGCTGACGGCCCCGCAGGCGCACTTCCAGCTGCCCTCGGGCAGGGGCTGGACGGGCTTGGCGGCCTGGACGGCTCCCGCCAGCCGGGCGGCCACCTGGGCCGCGGCGGTGATCACGTCGGCGGGCTGGGGCCGACGATTGAGTACCGCCTCGATCTGCTGAGCCTGCTGCTCCAGGTACCGGTACTCGGGGGAGAGCCGGTTGGTGGGCCGGGTGGAGGAATTGGTGAGCTCAAATTCGATGTGGGAGAAGTAGGGGGAATCCACCTCGATCTTCACCTCGAACTCGTAGGTGAACTCGTAGCGGGGCGGGTTGAAGGAGACGTTGCGGCCCTCGGGGTTCTTGTGGTAGATCTCCCGGCGGTGCTCCTGCACGTCCACCTTGGCCTCGATGACCTGGTTCAGGTCGATGATGTCCGGGTTCATATTGCGCCAGTCGGTGTAGGCGGTGACGAAGAATTTGCCCGCGTCCTGATCCACGTAGATCTTGGTGTTGTTGCCCATGACCAGGTCGGGGTGGATGGTGGGCAGGAGGCGGAAGTTGTCGTCCCGGTACTGAAGGTGGGCGCGGATCTGCTCCACGGTGGAGGTGCGCCGGTCGGTGGTCCAGGGGGAGAGGCGCTTGGCGCAGTCCTTGCACAGGTTGCCGTCCTCCAGCTTGCGGTTGCCCAGAAGGCCGATGTCGCCGCCGCAGATGTCGCAGACCTTTTTGGCGAAAACCTTGTCAAACAGTCCCATGTCAGTGCTCCTTTCGTATGTAGGTTGCCGTGATCATTCGGCGGTGTAGGTCAAAAGCACGGAGTTGAAGAAGTTGAGGGTCAGCGCCTCGCCCTGGGGGGTGAAGCGGTACTCTCCGAAGTAGTCGATGACCAGATCATCCCCGTCCTGCCGCCAGGTGGCGCCGGGCATGTCCACGCCGCCGATGACCAGAGCGGCGGTGCCGTCCTCATGGAAGGCCACGGAGTAGAGGCCCAGGGTGGCGGGGTCGATGGCATAGCCGGCGGAGGAGGCGGAGGTGACGGTGAAGGTTTTGCCCACGTAGGGAGAGGCAGGCACGGGATCCGGCGCGGGGCCGGGAGTAGGCTCGTCGTCCCGGCGGGTGAAGATCAGGTTGGCCCCGTCCTGGGAGAGGACCAAATGGCCGTCTTCCCTGAGGGCAAAGACCATGGTCAGAAGGTGAGCTCCGTCATCCGCCACGCTCCAGGTGACCGGCTGGGTCTCGCCGCCGGCGATGAAGGAGGCGGTGCCGTCGTCGTTCAGGGCCACGGTCATCTCCACGCCGTAGTCGGAGGCGGAGACGGTGCTCTCCCCCACCTCTATGGCGGTCAGGTCCCACACGCCCACGTAGGGCGCGGCGGCGTCCCCGTCGGGGGCGGCCGCAGAGGGGGCCTGGCGGGTGAAGATCATGCGGGAGTCCTCGCTCTGGGTCAGCACCAGGCGGCCTTCTTCATCTATGCGGGCGTCGGTGCCGTCCATCAGGAGCCGGTCGCCGGATACCGTCCAGGCGGCGGTGTCGGCGTCGCCGTTCATATCCATGGTCACCGTGCCGTCCTCGGAGAAGGTGAGGGTGATGGTCAGGCCCAGGTCGGCGGCGGTGTAGTCGGTGCCGCCGGAGACCATGGAGGACAGATACCACTGGCCCATGTAGGGAGCGGTGTCCAGGGTCACGGGCTCGGGGGTGGGTTCGGGCGTGGGCTCGGGCGCCTCTCCGGGATGGGCGAAGACGAGGGTCATGCCGTCCTGGGAGGCGGTGAGATGCCCGTCCTCGGTGAGGGTAAAGAGCATGGTGAGAAGGTGGGCTCCGTCG
>CADAGW010000124.1 GCA_902787475.1 uncultured Eubacteriales bacterium | reverse complement strand
CACCGCCACCATCAGCCGGGTGAACCGGGCGCTGATGTACGGCGCGGGAGGGTACGAATTGGTGCTGTCCCGACTGGAAGGAGAAGAAGAGGACCAGAAGCATGATTGATTTAAGCGGCCTGAACCCGCCCCAGAGAGAGGCGGTGCTTCACGACGAAGGGCCCCTTTTGATACTGGCCGGCGCGGGCAGCGGCAAGACCCGGGTGCTCACCCACCGGGTGGCCCGGCTCATAGACAGCGGCGTGCCCGCCTGGGCCATACTGGCCATCACCTTTACCAACAAGGCGGCCAGGGAGATGAAAAACCGCATCGAGTCCCTCTGCGGCGGCGGCGCGGACGACGCGTGGATCATGACCTTCCATGCCTGCTGCGCCCGGATGCTCCGGAGGGACATCGAGAAGCTGGGCTACACCAGCAGCTTTTCCATATTCGACGACGAGGATCAGAACAGGCTGATCAAGACCATCCTTGCGGAAATGAACCTGAGCGAGAAGAATTTCCCGCCCCGGGACATACGAGCCGCCATATCCGACGCCAAGAACCAGCTCATGACCCCTGAGGAATACAAAAAGGCCGTGGGCGCGTCGTTTCCCCAAAGCAAATACGCCGAGGTATACATCAGGTACGAGCGGGCCCTTAAAAAGAGCAACGCTCTGGACTTTGACGACCTGCTGATGAAGTGCATACAGCTGCTGGTCAACCATCCTCCGGTGCTTGAATACTACCGGCGGAAGTTCCGGTATGTGATGGTGGACGAGTACCAGGACACCAATGCCGCCCAGTATAAGCTGGTATATCTTCTGGCGGGGGAGAGCCGCAACATATGCGTGGTGGGCGACGACGACCAGTCCATATACGGCTGGCGGGGAGCGGACATCCGCAACATACTGGATTTTGAAAAGGACTTCCCCGGCTGCAAGGTGGTCAAGCTGGAGCAGAACTACCGCTCCACCTCCACCATACTGGACGCCGCCAACCAGGTCATCGCCTGGGCCAGGGGGAGAAGATACAGTTCTTCCGGGCGGAGGACGAGCGGGACGAGGCCGTGTGGATCGGAAAGAATCTGTCCGCCCTGAAAAAGCAGGGCACGAGGCTTGGCGACGCGGCGGTGCTCTACCGCATGAACGCCCAGTCCCGCGTGGTGGAAGACGTGCTGGTGCGCCTGGGCGTGGCCTACCGGGTATACGGGGGCATGAAGTTCTACGAGCGCAAGGAGGTCAAGGACCTGGTGTCCTATTTGCGGCTCTTGGTCAACCCCAACGACGACGTGGCCCTTCGCAGGGTCATTAACGAGCCACGGCGGGGCATAGGGGAGTCCACCATAGACGCCCTGGCCCAGTACGCCCAGCGGGAGGAGATGCCGCTTTTAAGCGCCGTGTTCTCCGCCGACGAGGTGGGCCTTCCCAAGCGGGCCATGACCGCCGTGGAGAAGTTCGGCGAGCTGATGGAGGAACTGTCCGACGCGGCCCTTCGCATGAAGCCGGAGGAGATATTGCGCCATGTGATCGACAAAACCGGCTACGAGGAGCAGTTCAAAAAGGAAGAGAACGAGGAAAACACAAGCCGGCTCGGCAACATCAGCGAGCTGGAGACCGCCGTGGCGGAATACGTGGCGGGAGACCCCGAGGGCGGTCTGGAAGGATTTTTGGAAAACGTGGCCCTGGTCACCGACCTGGACAGCATGGACGAAAAGGCCGACGCGGTGACGCTGATGACCCTGCACAGCGCCAAGGGCCTGGAGTTTGGCCACGTGTTCATCATCGGCATGGAGGAGGGCGTGTTCCCGTCCTCCCGGTCCCTGTTGGACGATACCCGCATGGAGGAGGAGCGCAGGCTCTGCTACGTGGGCATCACCCGGGCGAAAAAGCAGCTGTATCTGAGCTGCGCCAGATCCCGGGCCCTGTTCGCCACCCGCAACTTCAACGAGCCCTCCAGGTTCCTCAATGAAATTCCCCGCCGCCTTCTTTCCGAGGCGGATCGGGGCCGGGAGCCCTCCCGCCTGCCGCCCACCGGCGCCTTCCAGTGGAACCGGGGCGGCCAGAGGCCCCAGGAGCCGCCCAGAGCCGCTTCCGCCCGGCCCGCGGGAAAGTCCCTGGACCAGATCCCGGGCCTCCAGAAGGGCTTTCCGCCCGTCAGCAGGCCCGCCCAGCGGGGCGAACTGTTCGAGGTGGGAGACCGGGTGAACCACCGGAAATTCGGCCCGGGCAAGGTGGTGCGGATGGAAAAGGGCCACGTGTTCGTGGCCTTCGACGACGGGCGCACCCGGGAGCTGGTGGCCGATCTGGCCCCCATGACCAAGCTGTGATAAAGGGGACATGAGGACGTATGGATGAGATGCGAAGCCTGATCGACAAGCTGAATCAGGCGTCCTACGAGTATTATACCTTGGGCGAGTCCCACCTGACCGACGCCCAGTGGGACAAGCTGTACGACCAGCTGGTGCGGCTCGAAAAGGAAACGGGGCGGGTGGAGGAGGACTCTCCCACCCGGCACGTGGGCGCGCCGCCCCTGAAGACCGCGGAGTCCCACACCCACCTGGCCCACATGTGGAGCATGGACAAGGCCCAATCGGTGGAGGAGCTGCGGGACTGGTTCGTGCGGGCGGAAAAGCTCAGGGATCAGGCGGGGGATCTGCCGCCCCTCCGCTTCGCCGTGGAATACAAGCTGGACGGGTCGTCCATCAACCTGACCTACCGGGAGGGGAGGCTGGTGCAGGCCGCCACCCGGGGCAACGGCACCGTGGGCGACGGCATACTGCCCCAGGCCCGCACCATCCGCTCCATACCCCGCACCATACCCTTCCAGGGCACCCTTGAGACCTTCGGGGAGTGCTACATGCCCTTAAGCGCCCTGGAGCAGTACAATGCCACCCACGACAAAAAGCTCAAAAACGCCCGCAACGCCGCCGCCGGGGCCCTGCACAATCAAAACCTGCAGGCTACCGCCGAGTGCATGCTGGAGGTGCGGCTCTACGGCATAGGCGTGGCGGAGGGCGTGGAGTTTGAAACCTATCAGGATCAGCTGGCCTTTTTGCGGGAGCAGGGCCTGCCGGTCACCGACACCGTGGCCTGGGCGGATACGCCCCAGGAGGCCCTATCCGGCATCGAGCGGGTGGAGAGCACAAGGGGAGACCTTGATTTCCTCATAGACGGCGCGGTGGTCAAGATCTGCCACATCCCCACCCGGGTGGCGCTGGGCTATACCGAAAAGTTCCCCCGCTGGGCCGTGGCCTACAAATTCGAGGCGGAGGAGGTGGCCACCAAGCTCCTGGACGTGACCTGGGAGCCGGGCCGCACGGGAAAGCTGACGCCTCTGGGACACCTGGAGGCGGTGGATCTGGCCGGGGCCACCATCCGGAAGGCTACCCTCAATAACTACGGCGACATCCTCCGCAAGCGGGTCAAGATCGGCGCGGAGGTGTGGGTGCGCCGCTCCAACGAGGTGATCCCGGAGATCATGGGCCTGGCGGACGGGTCCTTTGAGGGCGTGCGGGACGTGGAAAAGCCCACCCGGTGCCCCTCCTGCGGCGCGGAGCTGGTGGAGCGCGGGGCGCACCTGTTCTGCCCCAACCGGGACGGCTGCGTGACCCAGATCGTGGCCAGACTGTCCCACTACGCCAGCCGGGACGCCATGGATATAGAGACCTTCTCCGACAAGACGGCCCTGCAGCTGAACGGTGAGCTGGGCCTCACCGAGCCCAGCGGTCTGTACTCTCTGACCATGGAGGCCCTGTCGTCTCTTGAACGGTTCGGCGAAAAGAAGGCGCAGAATCTATTGGATGAGATCGAGAAGAGCAAATCCTGCACTCTCGACCGGTTCCTCTACGCCCTGGGCATCCCCAACGTGGGGGTCAAGACCGCCCGCACCCTGGCCGGGGAGTTTGGGTCGCTGGAGGCCGTGATGGCCGCGGACGAGGAACGGCTGACCCAGATCGACGACGTGGGCGGCGTGGTGGCCGAGAGCATCGCGGAGTTCTTTCGGGACGAGGGCAACCGGAAGGAGATAGAAGCGCTTCTGCGCCACGGCGTCAGGCCCGCCTGGCAGGCCCGGCCCACCGGCGGCGTGTTCAGCGGCATGACCGTGGTATTGACCGGCACCCTCACCTCCTTCACCCGCTCCGACGCGGAACGGCTCATCGTGAGCCTGGGCGGCAAGGCGGCGGGATCCGTGTCCAAGAAGACGTCTCTGGTGGTGGCGGGGGAGAGCGCCGGGAGCAAGCTCACCAAGGCCCAGAGCCTGGGCGTCAGGGTCATCGGCGAGGCGGAGTTTTTGGAGCTTGTGAAAAATCAGGATAACAATTCGTAAATATGCCACTGCTCGGGCCGCATTTATGGTATAATAGCATGATAGGATCCATGGAAACAGACTATGGAGGCGCCACATGTACAGTATGACAGGCTACGGCCGGGCAAACCTGGAAAGGGACGGCAGGACCGTCACCATAGAGCTCAAATCCGTAAACCACCGCTTTTTGGACCTGTCCTTCCGCATGCCCCGGTCTCTCAACATGGCGGAGGACGCCATGCGCAAGCGCATCGCCGAAAAGCTGAACCGGGGCCACGTGGACCTGTTCGCCAGCTACAAAAACGCCCGCTCCGACGCCCGGGTGGTGTCGGTGGACAGCGCCCTGGCCCGGGCCTACGCCGACGCCTTCGCGAAGATCAGCGAGGAGACGGGACTTAAAAACCTGGCCAGCGCCATGGACGTGGCCCGCATGGGCGACGTGCTCACCGTCACCGAGGCGGAGGAGGACCAGGAGGCGCTGACAGCTCTGGTGATGGAGGCCCTGGACGTAGCTCTTGAGCAGATGAAGGCGGCGCGGCTGAATGAAGGCGAAAGGCTCAAAGCCGACATGGCAGGCCGCATCGACCGGCTGGAGGAGATCAACCTCCAGATCGAAAGCCGCTACCCCCAGACCGTATCGGAGTATGAGCAGAGGCTCCGGGACAAGATCGAGGAGCTTTTGGGAGACAAGTCCGTGGACGAGGCCCGGCTCACCCAGGAGGTGGCCATCATGGCGGACAGAAGCGCCATCGCCGAGGAAACGGTCCGGCTCAAGAGCCACTTTGAGCAGGTGCGTCAGGTGCTCTCCGATTCCGCTCCCGCCGGGCGGAAGCTGGACTTCATCGTCCAGGAGCTGAACCGGGAGTTCAATACCATCTCTTCCAAGTCCCAGGATGTGGCCATCACCCGCCTGGTGGTGGAGGCCAAGTCCGAGATCGAGAAGCTGCGCGAGCAGGTGCAGAACGTGGAGTAGGGGGTTGAGCATGGGGATCGGACTGATCAACATCGGTTTTGGAAACATCGTTTCCGCGTCCCGGATCATCGCCATCGTCAGCCCCGAGGCCGCGCCCATCAAGCGGATGGTGCAGGAGGCCCGGGACAAGGGGATGCTGGTGGACGCCACCTGCGGGCGCAGGACCCGGGCCGTGATCGTGTGCGACAGCCAGCACGTGGTGCTTTCCGCGGTGCAGCCGGAAACGGTGGCCCACCGCGTGGGCGGCAAATCGCTGTATACAGAGGATGAGGAGGACGAGTGATGCACAAGGGATCCATCATAGTGGTGTCCGGGCCCTCCGGCGCGGGCAAAGGCACGGTGATCTCAAGGCTATTAACTCAGTGCAGGGACATATTCTTCTCCGTTTCCGTGACCACCCGGGGCATGCGCCCGGGGGAGGTGGAGGGAGTCCATTACCACTTCATATCGGAGCGGGAATACGACGAGATCCTTTCGGCGGACGCGTTTCTGGAGACTGCCGAGGTGCACGGATGCCACTACGGCACTCCCGCCGTGCCAGTGCTCAACGCGGTGGGAAACGGACATGACGCGCTGCTGGACATCGACGTGCAGGGCGCGTCCCAGGTGATGGCGCGCTGCCCCGAGGCGGTGACGGTGTTTTTGATGCCGCCCAGCCTGCAGGAGCTGGAAAAGAGGCTCCGGGGCCGCAATACCGAGACCGAGGAAAAGGTCCTGAAGCGGCTCTCCAACGCCCGTCGCGAGGTGCTGGAGGCCAGCCGGTATCAATACGTGATCGTCAACGACCAGCTGGACGACGCGGTGGAGCAGCTCAAGGCCGTGATCCTGGCCTCCCGCCACCGCACCCAGACCAACCGGGACCAGCTGAACCAAATCATTTCGACCTTTCAAGCGTAAGGAGGCGCGTTTCTTATGATGATCGATCCCCCCATCGGCGAGCTGCTCAGCAAGGTGGACTGCCGTTATACCCTGGCCGTGGAGGCCGCCAAGCGGGCCCGCGAAATCATCGGCGGCGCTCAGCCCCTTCTGGCCACCAAGGAGACCAAGCCCCTGGCCATCGCCATCGAGGAGATTCGCCTGGGCCTGATCACCTATGAGCGGGACGAAGCCAACATCGTGGAAAATCAGGACAAGGTGCAGTGACCATGCTCCGGGGAAAATGCGTGGTATTGGGCGTCACCGGCGGGATCGCCGCCTATAAGGCGGCGGCCCTTGCTTCGCTTTTGACCAAAAACGGGGCCAAGGTGCGCTGCGTGCTCACCCGGCACGCCTGCGAGTTTATCACGCCCATGACCTTCTCCGCCGTCACCGGCCAGGAGGCCATGGTGGACGAATTCGCCCCCCGGCGGGACATCGCCCACATCTCCCTGGCCAAGGAAGCGGATCTGTTCCTGGTGGCCCCCGCCACCGCGGACATACTGGCCAAGTTCGCCGCCGGTGTGGCGGACGACCTGCTGACCAGCGCGTTTCTGGCCAACCCCGCCCCGGTGCTCCTGGCCCCGGCCATGAACGCCAACATGTGGCGGCACCCTGCCACCCAGGCCAATGTGTCTCTCCTCGCCTCCCGGGGCGTCCGTTTCGTGGGCCCGGAGAGCGGCCATTTGGCCTGCGGGGACGCGGACATAGGCCGCATGAGCGAGCCGGATGTCATATTTGAGACCGCGAAGGCTCTCCTTCTGCCCAAACGGGACATGGAGGGCGTGCGGGTTTTGGTCACCGCCGGGCCCACAAGGGAGTCCCTTGACCCGGTGCGCTTTATCACCAACCATTCCTCCGGCAAGATGGGCTACGCCATCGCCCAGGCGGCCAGGGACCGGGGCGCGGACGTCACATTGGTCAGCGGCCCGGTGAATCTGCCCGCCCCGGACGGAGTCAAACTGGTGCCGATCCAGACCACCGTGGATTTCCGCCCCGAGACGGTGTCCGCCACCAAGATCAAAAAGACCGGAGGCGACATGACCATCCACCTGGTGCCCAATCCTGACGTGGCCGCCCAGCTGGGCCGGGACAAGCGGCCCGGGCAGATACTGGTGGCCTTCGCCGCCGAGACGGACCACATGGTGGAAAACGCCCGGGGCAAGCGCCTCAAAAAGAACGCCGACATGGTGGTGGCCAACGACGTGATCGCCCCCGGCGCGGGCTTCGGCGTGGATACCAACATCATCACCCTCATCACCGCCCAGGGCGAAACGGCCCTGCCCATGATGACCAAGCGGGAGGCGGCGGACGCCATACTGGACGGCGTGATGAGCCTGAGAATATGAAATATGTAAGCGTTTCGGTGGATCTCACCGCCGAGAGCCTGGATAAACCCTTTACATACCGGCTGCCCGAGGGAATGACACTTTCCGAAGGACAGCGGGTTTTAGTGCCTTTTGGCCCCCGCACGGTGGAGGGGGTGGCCATCGGCTTTTCCGATGAGTGCGACCTGGACCCCAAAAAGATACGGGACGTGATCCGCCCCCTGGAGGGGGAAAGCGCCATACTGCCGGAGCTGATCGACATCGCCTACCGGATGCGGGACGAATACCACTGCACCTTCGCCGACGCCCTCAGGCAGATGCTCCCCGCCCAGATGCGGGGCGGGCGGGTGAAGGAAAAGACGGTGCAGATGGCCCGGCTGGCGGACGAGACGCTGGTAGACACCAAGGCTTCTCATGAAGTCGCCGAGCTTCTTCGCGGCGGCCCCGTCAGCGTGGCGGAGCTGGAAAAGCGTCGGCCCGGAGCCAGGAGTATACTGAACCGCCTTCGGGACCGGGGCGCGGTGGTCATAGAGGACGAGGAGACCTACCGGCATCCCTATTCCGACATATCCTTCCGCCAGGAGGCGGACAAGGCATTAAAGCCCCAGCAGGAGGCGGCCCTTACCGCCCTCACCGATGCCCTCCATGCCGATGGGGGACGGTTCCTCCTCCACGGCGTCACCGGCAGCGGCAAGACCGAGGTATACATCCGCCTCATCCGGGGCCGCTCGGCCATCGTGCTGGTGCCGGAGATCTCCCTGACCCCCCAGATGACCGACTGGTTCCGGGCCCGCTTCGGCCCGGTGGCGGCGGTGATGCACTCCCGGCTCTCCGCGGGAGAGCGCTACGACGAGTGGCGGCGGGTGAGAAGGGGAGAGGCCCGGGTGGTGATCGGGGCCCGATCCGCCATATTCGCCCCGGTCAGCGACCTGGGGGTGGTGGTCATAGACGAGGAGCACGAGACCAGCTACGTGTCGGACCGGCACCCATGCTACGACGCCCGGCAGATCGGCGCCTGGCGGGCGGCGAATCACCGGGCCGTGCTGGTGCTGGGCAGCGCCACGCCGTCCATATCCACCTACATGAAGACAATGCCCGGCGTGCGGCCGGAAAACCGCATCGTGCGCCTGGAAATGCCCGAAAGGGCGTCGGGCCGCCCGGTGCCGGCCCTGGAGATCGTGGACATGCGCCAGGAGATGGTCCGGGGCAACCGGTCCATATTCAGCGCCCTTCTCTCCCGGGCCCTCACAGAGTGCCTGGACGCGGGCAAGCAGTCCATACTGTTTATCAACCGCCGGGGCCATTCCACCTTCGTGTCCTGCCGCATGTGCGGATATGTGGAAAAATGCCCCAACTGCGACGTGTCTCTGACCTACCACCAATATGAAAACAGCCTGGTGTGCCACTACTGCGGCCACACCCGGGCCATACCCACCACCTGCCCGGAGTGCGGCAGTCCCTACATCAAATACTTCGGCGCGGGCACCCAGAAGGTGCAGGAGGAGTGCCAAAAGCTCCTGCCCGGG
>CADAGW010000123.1 GCA_902787475.1 uncultured Eubacteriales bacterium | reverse complement strand
CGCCGCCCAGTGGGCGAAATGCGGCGGAGTAAGCCCAATGAGCAAGGGAGCTTTTGGATATACGGATTCCAAAAGCGATCATTGCGAATTGAGGGTGAAAAGTGCCGGAGAGAGCCCAATGAGCAAGGGAGTTTTTGAATATACGGATTTCAAAAACGACCATTGCGAATTGAGGATCGAGAAGCCCTCCAGCGTTTTTCTATGTTATTTGTCCGGGATTTTTTGGCTTACCTATTTGAATACGCGCTTGTTTGTGGTATAATGTACGATATGATATTATGCGCCGCGGGTGCGGGGCGGGTAAGGGTGACGGGTATGACGATCGTGCTGGCCTCCGGGTCGCCCCGGCGGCGGGAGCTGATGGCAAAGGCGGGGTATGACTTCGTGGTGCGGCCCACCGACGCGGACGAGCGGGTGGAGGGGCTGCCCCGGGAACGGGTGATGGCCCTGGCCCGTCGAAAGGCGGAGGCGTCCAGCGAGGAGGCACTGCCCGTGCTGTCGGCGGACACGCTGGTGGCGCTGGGGGACCAGGTGCTGGGAAAGCCCCGGGACGAGGCGGACGCCAGGCGGATGCTCGCGTCCTTAAGCGGCCGGACGCACCAGGTGTATACCGGGGTGTGCATACGGTATAGGGGCGAGTATTTCGTGGACTGCGAGAGGACGGACGTGACCTTCCGGCCCCTGACGGACGGGGAAATAGACGAGTATATCGCCACGGGCGAGCCCATGGACAAGGCCGGGGCCTACGGAATACAGGGCGGCGCGGGGGCGTTTGTGGAGAGACTGGAGGGGCCCTTTGACAACGTGATGGGGCTTCCCATGGGGCTGGTAAAGAGAATGATCCGGGAGCATCTGCCGGAAGAATCACAGATATAGCGAGGAAATACACATGCCGTTATTCGGACTGAGCGCCATCGGCGTCGACCTTGGCTCGTTTCATACCGCCATATATTTGCCGGACCAGGGGCTGTGCCTGAGAGAGGGCACCCGGTGCCTGGTGAACGCGGACAATCCCCAGGAGATACTGGCCGTGGGCAGTCAGGCCCGGGCCATGCAGAGCCGCACCCGGGGCGAGGCGGAGACGCTGGAGCCCATACAGCACGGGGCGGTGGCGGACGTGGAGATGGCCGCTCTGCTGATGATGGCCCTGATCGAGAGAGCCTCGGAGAAGAAAAAGAATCTGGAAAAGTGCCTTTTGTGCGTCACCTGCCCCTCGGGGCTGACCCGGGTGGAGCGGGACGCGCTGTATAAGGCGCTGACCGCCACCGGAGCCAAGCGGATGGCGGTGGTCAAGTCCCCCGTGGCGGCGCTGTTGGGCGCGGGGGTGGACGTGACCACGGCCAAGGGGACGATGGTGGTGACCCTGGGCGGCGGCGTGACCGAGATCGCCGTGGTGTCCATGGGAGCCGTGGCGGCGGCCAGGACCATCCGCATGGGCGGGCAGACCGCCGACGAGGACATCGTGAACTGGTTCTGGCGGGAGAAGGGCGTGGTCATCGGCATGAAGACCGCGGAGCAGCTGAAAAGGGATATGGGCGCGGCCAGCGAGCCCACCGAGGACGAGACGGAGCCCATGCTGCTCAGGGGCCGCAGCGCCAAGACCGGGGAGCCCTGCTCGGTGGAGATCACCGCGGTGGACGTGCACAAGGCGCTCATGCCCTATGTGACGCGGATCGTGGACGCCATGAAAAACGCCCTCAGAAACGTGCCGGAAGAGCTGGCGGCGGACATACGGGAGAGCGGCGTGCAGCTCTCCGGCGGCGGGGCCATGCTCAAGGGCCTGAAAGACCTGCTCCGGGAGGAGACGGGAGTGCCCATACGGGTAAGCCCCCATCCCGCGGACGACGGGGCTAAGGGTGAAGTCCATGAGGAAGGCGAACAGACCGGGGAAGCCGAATACATGGAGGTAAACCGGACCCCGCTTTCCGCAATCGCATCAAGATTCGGCGTTTTGAGATCGGCTGATCCCATACCGCAATAACGCAGCACAGCGAGGTCGCTTCATGGCACTTGGCAAGAAGAAAAAGAGGAAAATGGGCCGGGCCGAGCCCAATGTGGAGATCCGCAAGGCCCAGTCCCTGAAAAAGCGCAAAAAGACCCGCCGGGCCATCATGGCGGGTCTGGCGGTCGTTGCCCTGCTGGCCGTGGTGTTCTTTATATGGGCCCGGGCCCAGGGGCGCTTGTCCGTGACGGAAAACGCCGTGGGATCCGCCTTTACCCCCATCGTGAGCGCGGTGAACCGGAGCATGGAATGGATACGGGACGTGTTCCGGGACATCGGCGACCGGGAGGCCCTGAGGCGGGAGAACGAGCAGCTGAAGCTGGACAACGAAAGGCTGAGCTATCAGCTGTCCCAGCTGGAGGCCGTGTCCGGGGAGAACCAGAGGCTTTTAAGCATGCTGGACGCCTGGGACAACTATGAGACGCTGGATCCGGTGTTTGCCCGGGTGGTGGCCCGGGATCCGGGGCTGTGGTTCGACGTGTTCACCATAAACGCCGGCACCAGCGCCGGGGTAGAGGTCAATATGGCCGTGGTCTCCGGCGACGGGCTGGTGGGCCGGGTGTATGAGGCCGGGCTCAACTATGCCAAGGTGATGACCATCATAGACACCCGATCCTCCGTGGCCACGCTGATCGAGCGCACCCGGGGCAGCGGCATGATGCGGGGCGAATATGTGGATTCGTCCTATCAGGGCGACTGCTATATATACTACGCCAACGTCAACGACGTGATCCCCGGCGACACGGTGATCACCTCCGGACAGGACGGGCGGTACCCCAAGGGGCTGTATGTGGGCACCGTGCGGGCGGTGAGCCGCCAGTCCGATACGTCGGATCAGTACATCATCGTGTCCCCCGGCGTGGATTTCCAGCGGCTGGAGGAGGTATTGGTGCTGAGGGACATCGTGGACAATCCGGAGGAGCAGCTGCCCAGTCTGCCCACCGCCACGCCCAGGCCCTCCCCCACCGTGGATCCCAATCCCTCCGCCACCATCGCGCCCGGCTCCACCGACGACGGCAACTTCTACTATCCCCAGGCCTCTCCCACGCCCGGGCCCGACGCCCTGGCTACGCCCAGGCCGGACATGGTGGAAGATCTGTGGAGCGAGGAGTAAGAGATGTTCAGACGAATCCTTCCCGGGATCCTGACGGCGGCGGCGCTGCTATTGGACATCGCCATACTGCCCGTGTTTACCCAGAGCCCGTATATGCCGGTGTTCTCACTGCTCACGGCGCTGGTGATGGGCCTGCTCCTGGGCCGCACCAGCGGGCTGTGGCACGGACTGGCGGCGGGGCTTTTGATGGACATACTGGTGGGCACGCCCCTGGGGCTTCAGACCTTTTTGTACGTGGGCGTGGGATACCTGGGCGGCGTGTTCGGGCGGGCGTTCACCCGGCACCCGCTGACGCCCCTCATCGCCGCGGCGGTGTCGCTGACGCTGTATGAGATCGCGGTGTATGTGTACATGGTGTTTTCCACCTTCTCCTTTGGCGGGGGGATGATCCCCACGGTGCTGATCCATCTGGTGATCCAGATCGTGGCGGCCCAGGCGATGTATTATCTGTATGACTTTTTGATCAAGCCCAGCCGGTCCCGGTTCGCAAGGAGATAGGGGCCGGGAGTTTTGGGGGGACGGATTGCTTCGTCGCTTCGCTGCGCACTCAATTCGGCATAGTCGTTTTTGGAATCCGTATATTCAAAAACTCCTTGCCTGATTGGGCTCTTTCCGGCACTATCCCTGCTGCACGCGGGCGCCTGCATTCGCCCTCGCAATGACACGTGGCGCCCCCGGCACGGAAAAGCAGCGAGGACGGTTCGTTCCCTGGGGTTTTTGAAATTGGAGGATGACAGAAAAGGAGTTTTCATGAAACCGCAAAAGACCCGGATGTTATTGGTTTCCATAGGCATCATGGTGCTCTTTGCCGTGCTGCTGGGGCAGCTGGCCCGGCTGACTATGCTGGAGCATGACGACGCCCTGGACAAAGCCCAGAGCAAGAGCACCAAGACCATCACCCTGACCGGCAAGCGGGGCACCATATACGACGCCAACATGACCCCGGTGGCCTACGACCGGGTGAGCTACAACGTGCAGTTTTACCGGGATCCCTCCCGGAACTCCGCGGCGGACCGGGCGGCGTATACCCAGACCATACTGGACGTGATCCGCATCGTGGAGAGCAACGGCAAGGCCACCATAAACGACTTCTGGCTGGCCAAGGACGAGGACGGCGTGTGGCGGTTCCATACGGGAGCGGCCAGCGACTCCGCCGACGCCACGAGAAAGAGGCAGTGGCGGGCCAACTTCTATGAGGTGAGCACCCCGGAGGAGGAGCTGTTTGGCAGGCTCTGCGAAAAGTATTATGTGCCGGGAGACCTGAGCGACGAGGACAAGGTGAAGGTGCTGGCCATATGGCAGGAGCAGAGGATGAACAACTACCTGCCCACACCGGTGACCGTCGCCTATGACGTGGGATTTGAGACGGTGGCGGAGATCGAGGCCGCCTCCAACGACCTGATGGGCATATCCATCGCCGAGAGCAGCGAGCGGGTGTATCCCAAGAAATACAGCGCCAGCCACGTGATCGGATATATCAGCCGCATATCCGGCACCTCCGCCATGGAGGATTATCTGGAGAAGGGCTATACACGGGACGCTCTGGTGGGATCCAGCGGCATCGAGGCCTCCATGGAGGATCAATTGAGCCCCTATCTTTCCTACCGGCAGGGCTCCCAGGTGGTGGAGCTGAACCGAAGCGGCAAGGTGATCCGGCAGATCTCCTACGAGGCCCCGGTGGACGGGAACAGCGTGGTGCTGACGCTGAACATGGATCTTCAGCGGGTGGCGGAGAGCGCGCTGGTGTATACCATACGCACCATACACATCGCCGAGCACAGCCTTGCCATCACCACCATCGGCATGATCACCAACGCCGAGACGCTGGCTAAGTATGAGGCCGAGGGCCGGGAGGTACAGCTGGCCGAGACCGGCGCGCTGATCGCCATGGATCCCAACACGGGGCGGATACTGGCCATGGCCAGCTATCCCAATTTTGACCTGTCCATATTCGAGGGTGAGGTGGACAAGGACACCTACAACGACCTGCTGGAAAATCCCTACTTCCCGCTGTACAACCGGGCCATTTCCTCCCGGGACACGCCGGGCTCCATATTCAAGCTGGTCACCGCACTGGGCGGGCTGATGGAGGGGGTCATCACCCCCGAGACCCGCATCACCGACGAGGGCGAGTTCATGGGCACCGATATTTCCAAGCACCCCAAGTGCTGGGTCAGCAACGCCAACCGGTGGACCCACGCCCAGCAGACGGTGGTGGAGGGGCTGAAAAACTCCTGCAACTACTTCTTCTACAAGGTGGGGCAGGGGCTGGGCATCACCAATATCGTGAAATGGGCCGCCCAGCTGGGGCTCACCAGCCGCACGGGCATTGAGCTAAACGGCGAGACCACCTCCTTCGTGGGGGATCAGAGCAAGCTCTACGACGCCGACCGGGCCATCGCCAACCAGTATACCTCCAAGCCCCTCTACGCCTATTACTCCATCGAGGCGGCCATCCTCAAGATCGGCCAGGACCGGCACATCGAGTACGACCAGGACCGGATCGAGCGGGTGGCCAAGAGCCTGATGGACATCACGGTGACATACGGCAGAAAGACCGAGTGGCTGGGGCCGATCAGGGCCATACTGATGCACGAGCTCAATTTGCCCAGCGAGTATATCAGCTCCAACCTGTTGGTCAACGAGTTTTACTACTGCATACAGGATCTGCAGTGGACCTCCAACGAGACCATCATGACCGCCATAGGCCAGTCCATCACCCAGGTGACCCCCATCGCCGTGGCCCGGTACGTGGCGGCGGTGGCCAACGGCGGCACGGTGTACAACGCCCAGCTGGTGGACAAGGTCATATCCCCCACGGGCGAGGTGATATTGCAGAAGGATCCCGTGGTGGCCAACCACATTGACGGCGCGGAGGAATACCTGGCCGTGATCCGCAAGGGGATGGAGGAAGTGACCAGCACGGAGAACGACGGTACCGCCGCCAAGCAGTTCTCCAACGCCCGCTACCCCATCGCCGCCAAGACCGGTACCGCAGAACGTACCGACATAGACCTGGAAAACAACTCCTGGCTGGTGACCTACGCCCCCCACGAGGATCCCCAGATCGTGGTGGTGGTGTACATACAGAACGGGTACGCCGGCGCCCAGTCCGCTCCCGCCGCCATACAGGTGATCGAGGCGTATCTGGACATGCTGGCCGAGCAGGAAGTGACCACCTTCGCAGAGCCCGAGACGTTGGCGGACTAAAGCCATTTTTCCGCATACAGGGGTTCGGGAGGACGGACCGCTTCGTCCCTTCGCTTTTCGCAATGACAGGCTGGGCTGGCAGCCATTGCGGGCCGGCTTTCGCTCTGGAAGTCAGCTTTTGTCCCAATCATCCGTTCACAGGAAGAACAGCGCGACGGGCCTGCCGCCCGAGAGGTAGCGTACATGATCGTAAACCGTCTGACAAAAAAGCGGGTCTCCCCCGCCGCCAACGAGCGGCTGGAAAAGATCCGCAAATTCATACAGGAGAACCGGTTCAACCGGTCGCTCCTTCGGTATATCGACTGGCCCCTTCTGCTCATCGTGTTGGTGCTGTCACTGTACGGGGTGCTGGTGATATTCTGCGCCACCGGCGTGCCGGTGGACGATCCGTCCCTCAACATATTTGAAAAGGTACAGCTCCAGTCCTTCACCTATCCAAGGCTTCAGCTGATATGGATGGCGGCGTCGGTGCTGGTGATCGCCGCGGCCATATACCTGGACTATGATCGGTTCAAGCAGTGGTCAGGCATCATATACGGCGCGAACATCGCGCTGTTGGTATTCGTGCTGTTCATGGAGCGGATGCGCGGCAACATGACCGGCTGGTTCCGGTGGGGCGAGGGCCGCACCTTCCAGCCCTCGGAGATCGCAAAGATCGCCATCATCATCGCCCTGGCCAACCAGTTTTCCAACCGGAAAAAGCCCATACGGACGGTGAGCGAGCTGATCCCATCGCTTTTGTATATCGGCCTGCCCCTGCTGCTGATCGCCGCCCAGCCGGACTTCGGCACGGCGCTTGTGTACGTGGTGATCTACGCGGTGCTTCTGTTCGTGTCCGGCACGGACAGAAAGCTGATATGGGGCCTGGTGGCCATCGCCTCGCTATTGATCGCCGCAGTGTTTTTGATGATGAACTCGTCGTCCTCCTTCCGAATAGACCGGATACAGGTGTGGCTGGACCCCAGCTACGACTCCACGGGCCTGGGCGCGGGCATGCAGACACAAAACGCCCGCATCGCCGTGGCCTCCGGGGGGCTTTTGGGCCGGGGCATGTTCAGCCAGGGCAACTTCGCGTCTCTTAACTACATTCCCGACGATCATACCGACTTTATATTCGCCATCGTGTGCGAGACGTTTGGCCTGGTGGGCGCGGGGATCATGGTGCTTTTGTTCGTGCTGCTTTTGATGCGGCTGATATCCCTGGCCCGCAAGGCCCAGGACGCGTTTGGTGCCTACGTCATCACCGGCATCGCGGCCATGATGTTCTTCCATATATTCGAGAACATCGGCATGGTGATCGGGGTCACGCCCGTGACCGGCATTCCCCTGCCCTTCGTGTCCTACGGCGGGTCCAACTATCTGACCAACATCATAGGCATCGGGCTGGTAATTAACGTGACCATGAGAAGCCGGGCAAGGACCAGGAAAATAAAAACCCGGGTGATCGAGCCCGCGAAGCTGTAATACGCAAGAGAGGATTTTGCCCTTGAACTATAAAAAGTACATTGGCGACAAGGCGTTTTATAAGACGCTGGTCGTGCTTTTGATCCCGCTGGCGCTGCAGCAGAGCCTCTCAAGCGTTGTGAACCTGTTGGACAACGTGATGGTGGGGTCGCTGACCACGGAGAGCCTGTCCGCCGTGGCCATCGTGAACCAGCTCATGTTCGTGTTCAACCTGACCCTGTTTGGGGCCATGGCGGGGGCCAGCATATTTGGGGCCCAGTATCACGGCAGGGGAAGCGCCCAGGGCGTGAGGTACACCTTCCGGTTCCGGATGCTGTTGTCGCTGGCGCTGTCTGTGGCGGGGATCGCCCTGTTTTTGCTGATGGGCGACAGGCTGATACGGCTGTACCTCAATCAGGAGGCGTCCTCGGCGGGTGATCTTGACTACGCCTTTTCCGAGGCCAAGGACTATCTGACGGTGTGCCTGTGGGGCGTCATCCCCTTCGCGGCGGCCAATTCCCTGTCCAGTACCCTTAGGGATACCGGAGAGACCTACACGCCCATGCTGGCGGGGGTCATCGCCATCGTCACCAACGCGGCGCTGAACTATATACTGATATTTGGACATTTGGGCCTGCCGGCCATGGGAGTGAAGGGCGCGGCGCTGGCCACGGTCATATCCCGGTGGGTGGAGGTGCTGTTTCTGCTGATCCGCACCCTCCGGAGCCTGGACAAATATCCCTTCATGCAGGGGGCGTTCAGAAGCGCCTACGTGCCCTGGGAGGTCATACGGCCCATACTGATCACCGGGTGGCCCCTGCTGATCAATGAGTTTTTGTGGTCCATATCCAACGCCCTGATCAACCAGAGCTATTCCACCCGGGGGCTGGACGCCGTGGCGGCCACCAATATATGCGGCACCGTGTGGCAGATATTCGCCATCGTGATGATGAGCATGGGATCGGCCATATCCATATTGGTGGGCCAGCAGCTGGGCGGCGGGGACAAGCCCAGGGCCATGGACACCGCCAGAAAGCTGATGTTTGTGAACGTGGCCGCGTCCATCGCCATGGGACTGATCATGATCGCCCTGTCTCCCCTGATCCCCCGGATATACAACGTGAACGACCACGTGCGCTCCATCACGGGGAGCATGCTGATCGTGGTGGGAGCCATGCTGCCCGTGGACGCCGCCACCCACGCTTCCTATTTTACCATGCGGTCCGGGGGCAAGACGCTGCTCACGTTCCTGTTTGACTGCGGGTTTTCCTGGGCGGTCAGCTTTACCCTGGCGTACTGCCTGAGCCGGTTCACCAGCCTCAACATCGTGTGGGTGTACGGCATCGTGCAGCTGGCCAATATCCTCAAGTGCGTGGCCGGGCTGTGGATCGTGCACAGCGGGATATGGCTCCATACCATCGTGCATGACCTGAAGGCCGAGACATAATAGAATGACGGGGAACGGATTGCTTCGTCACTTCGTTCCTCGCAATGGCAATGGCGTTTTCCGGCATAGTGCATATCCGAGCCGCCCTGCGGGGCGGTTTTTTGCTACCATCCCTCGGGCAGGAGGCGGCGGTATTCGTCCTCCATCCACCGGTCGTCGATGAGGAGCACACGGCCCTTGTCCGTCTCGGTGCGGATGACCCGGCCAGCGGCCTGGATCACCCGGGCGGCGCCGGGATAGGCGTAGGCGTAGGCGAAGCCGTCCTCTCCCCTCTGGTCGTACCACAGGCGGGTCTGCTCCCGCTCGAAGCCCACCTGGGGCAGGCCCGCGCCAACGATCACCGCGCCCACCAGCTTTTCGCCGGCCAGGTCGATGCCCTCGGTGAACAGGCCGCCCATGGTGACGAAGGCCGCCACCGGGGTGTCCCCCCCGAAGGCGGAAAGGAATTGGGCCCGCTCCTCGTCGGTCATGTTCCGGCGCTGACAGAGACAGGCCCGGCCCTGGATATCTCCGATCCTGGCCCACACGTCCTGAAGGTAGGCATAGGAGGGGAAGCACACCAGCACATTGCCGGGCGTGTCCTGTATGAACCTTTCGATGAGAGCCGTCACCCGGGGCAGGGTCCTTTCCCGGTCCCGGTAGCGGGTGGACAGGGGCGCGCAGGTGACGGTGAGGTTTTCCCGGGGGAAGGGCGAGGGGAGGTTCAAAAGGGCGCTGTCCTGAGGGGCGGCGCCAAGGCGGTCCCGGTAGAACTCCATGGGCGACAGGGTGGCGGAGAAAAACACCGCGCCGGCGCACAGGGTCAGGGCCTTGCGAAGCCGACCGCCGCTCTCCATGCACCACACGCCCATGCGGGCCCCGTCGTCGTCCGAGCCAAAGGCGAAGCGGTCATACTGGGGATCGAAGGCGGATAGGGCCCGCAGAAACCAGACGACACTCCAGTAGGCGGGGCTGTCCATCTCCCCCGCCCGCTCAAGGGCTTCCCGAAGGGCCAAAGCCGCCTGCTCCGATCTGGAGTCTACCTCGCCTGTGAGGATCATTTCGCCGGAAAAGAGAGGCTCCGCGGCCTTCAGAAAGGCCGTCATGGCCCGGTAGCCGGGGGATTTGCGGCCCTTTTGGCGGCCCAGATCCCGCCGCCAGGTCTTTATGTCGTCCCGGGCGATCCAGGCGGAGTGCATCTCCCGGACCCGATCCGGAAGGTTGTGGGCCTCGTCCACCAGAAGGGCCGTGCCTGTCTTTTTCTGGAAGAACCGCTCCAGGCGAACCCGGGGATCGAAGGCGTAGTTGTAGTCGCCAAGGATAAAATCCGCTGTGTCCGCCAGGTCGAGAGACAGCTCGAAGGGGCAGAGCTCATATTCCGCGGCCAGCTTTTCGATGGCCTCCCGGCTGAGGGCTCCCGTGGACAGACTGGCGATCACCGCCTGTCGCCGCCGGTCGTAATAGCCCCGGGCCAGGGGGCAGGATTCCGGGTCGCAGCGCCGCTCCTCCATGGGGCATATGGTGTCCTTGGCGGTGAGGGCCACCCAGCGGGCGTCGAGGCCCGCCGAGGCCATGCGGGTGAGGGCGTCCGCGGCGGCCAGGCGGCCCGTGCCCCGGGCGGTGAGGAAAAACACCCGCTGGCACCTGCCCTCGCCCAGGGCCTTGGCCCCGGCGAACAGGGCGGCCATGGTCTTGCCCAGGCCCGTGGGGGCCTGGCAGAGGAGGGTCTTGCCGTCCCTGAGGGCCACATAGGCGTTTTGGGCCAGCTTCCTTTGGCCGGGGCGGTAATCCGGGAAAGGAAAGGCGAGGGCCCGGGCGCTGGTGAGCCTCGCCTGCCGCCGGGACTCAAGGGCCCAGAAATACTGTAGGAAGGGCTCCGCGGCGGTCTCCATCATGGC
>CADAGW010000122.1 GCA_902787475.1 uncultured Eubacteriales bacterium | reverse complement strand
AAGCGGGAAAATCTGTCAAGCGGGCCAGTGAGGAGAAGCGGGGGAAAGCGTGTTACGGTGTGGGTTGGCGGAGCAGGGATTCGAGCCAATACAGGGCCTGTGTCATGGCGTCCAGGGCGTGGGTCAGGTCCGGGCGGTTTTCCCGGGAGGACAGTGAGCGAAGGTCCAGGCCCTCGCTTTCGTACACGCTGATGGCGCCCCGGACGATCAGTTCCATTTTGGCAAGCAGTTGTTCCTCGTTCATGATGGTTCCCTACTGTATTACAACGTATGTTGTATTTTTGGAGAATTCTACAACAAACGATGTAATATGTCAAGCGTCAGGAGGGAAGAAAATGAAATATTCCAGATTGCGGGATCTGCGGGAGGATCACGACATGACCCAGCAGCAGCTGGTGGATATGCTGGGAATGCACAAAACCACCTATACGAATTACGAGCAGGGGAAGCGGGAAATCCCCTTTGGGCTGGCTATACGGCTGGCGAGAGTGTATAATGTGTCGCTTGACTACATCGCCGGGCTGACCCGGGAGCCCAGGCCGATAGAGGGAGAAAACCTCTACACGAAAAGAAACGAAATGCGTGAGTAGCGGGGCGGGTATATCCAAGAAAATATGCAGAAAAATCTTGTGAAATACATAAACCTTCGTTATAATAGGGGCGTTGGCAAATCCATGCGGCGAAGGCAAGGAGTGGGACAGTATGAAGATCGTGCTTGAGAATCTGACGAAGAAGTTTCCCAGCCGGAACAAGAAGCAGCCGGAGGACGTGATCGCGGTGAACAACTTCACCTTCGAGATCCCGGACGGCAAGCTGATCGGTCTGCTGGGGCCCAGCGGCTGCGGCAAGAGCACCACGCTGAACCTGATCAGCGGACTGCAGATGCCCACCAGCGGGAAGATCTTTTTCGGCGAGGACGAGGTGACCCATCTGCCGCCGGAGAACCGGGGCGTGGGGCTTGTGTTTCAGAATTACGCGCTGTATCCCCATCTGACGGTGCGGGGGAACATCATGTTTCCCATGGAGAACCTGAAGGGG
Organism: uncultured Eubacteriales bacterium; assembly: GCA_902787475.1. Classification (GTDB taxonomy): domain Bacteria; phylum Bacillota; class Clostridia; order Christensenellales; family Aristaeellaceae; genus RUG13279. The sequence continues at coordinate 5,218 of CADAGW010000122.1, read as the reverse complement.
AAGGACAAGCTGACCAAGGAAGAAATGGAGGCTAGGGTGCAGAAGGTGGCCTCTCTGGTGCAGATCGATCAGCTCCTTGACCGGAAGCCCAGCGAGATGTCCGGCGGCCAGCAGCAGCGGGTGGCCATCGCCCGGGCGCTGGTGAAGATGCCCAGGGTGCTTCTCTTGGACGAGCCCCTGTCCAACCTGGACGCCCGGCTCCGGCTTCAGACCCGGGAGGAGATCCGCAAGATCCAGCGGGAGACGGGGATCACCACCGTGTTTGTGACCCACGACCAGGAGGAGGCCATGAGCATTTCCGACATGATCGTGGTGATGAAGGACGGCGTGGTGCAGCAGATCGGAAAGCCCCAGGAGGTGTACGACGATCCGGTGAACCTGTTCGTGGCCAAGTTCCTGGGCACCCCGCCCATCAACTGCTTTGACGGCGAGGTGAAGGGCGGGAAGCTCCTGATCGGCGGCGCGGCGGTGTTGGACGTGCCGGGTGTGAAGGATCAGAAGGTGCACGTGGGCGTCAGGCCCGAGGGCTTTATACTGGACGACAATGGCCCGCTGGCCTGCGATTTCGGCGCGGTGGAGGTCATGGGCCGGGACATCACGGTGGTGTCGGGCCATGCGAGCGCCACGGTGGCCCAGATCCGGTCCATCATCAGCGCGGAGAACAGGGTGGATCCCCAGGGCGGCAAGGTGCGCTTCGCCCTCAAGAGCTACAAGACCCACCTGTTTGACTGGAACACGGAAGAGCGGATCCGGTTCTCGGCGCGGTAAACGGAGGGGACGATATGGAAAACAGAAGTATGAAGGGCTGGCTGTATCTGCTGCCGGCGATCCTGTTTCTGGGATTTTTCATGGTGTATCCCCTGATCGACGTGTTCGTGTATTCCTTTGAGGAGGGATACAATTCGGCGTCGGAGACCTTTTACGGCGTGGGGCTGTACAACTATTCCTATGTTTTGAGGGATCCGGACTTTTTGCAGGCGGTGAAGAACACGTTCATATTGGTGATCATCACCGTGCCCGTGTCCACCAGCATCGCTCTGCTCATCTCCCTGGGGCTCTCGTCCATAAAGGCGCTGAAAAAGCTGTATCAGACCATATACTTTTTGCCCTATGTGACCAATACCCTGGCGGTGGGCCTGGTGTTCATGATCCTGTTCAAAAAGACGGCGTATTCGGACGGACTGGCCAACCTCCTGTTGGGCCTCTTCGGCGCGGGGCCGGTGGACTTTATAGATGGTCCCTACTGGGCCAAGATGTTCGTATTGTGCTTTTACACGGTGTGGGTGGTGATGCCCTTTAAGGTGCTGATCCTCACCAGCGCCCTGGCGTCGGTGAACCAGGATTACTACAACGCCGCCCGGGTGGACGGCACCAGCAAGACCCGGATATTTACCCGCATCACCCTGCCCATGATCTCGCCCATGATATTCTACCTGATCATCACAGGCTTCATCGGGGCCTTCAAGGCTTATTCCGACGCGGTGGCCCTGTTTGGCACGGACCTGAACGCGGCGGAGATGAACACCATCGTGGGATATGTGTATGATATGCTCTACGGGGAGGCCGGCGGCTATCCGTCCTACGCCTCCGCGGCGGCCATCATACTCTTCGCCATCGTGCTGACCATCACATGCATCAACCTGCTCATCAGCAAGAAGCACGTGCATTATTGAGGAGGAGCGAAATATGGCGAAACAAGTGGATTATGATCAGATCTCCCGCGCCGCGGCCAGAAGAGAGGCGCGGTTTAAGACGGTGGTGTACACGCTGCTCACGCTGTGGGCGGTGATGGTGCTCTTTCCATTTTACTGGATGCTGCTTACGTCCGTGAAGAGCTACAGCGCCTACAACGCGGAATACGTGCCCACCTTCTTTACTACCTCGCCCACCTTCCAGAACTATGTGGACGCCTTCACCACCGTGCCCCTGGGGCGGTATCTTTTGAACACGGTGATATTCACCGTGGCCACCACCGCCATCATGCTGGCGGTGATCACGCTGGCGGCCTACGCCCTGGCCCGGCTGGAGTTCAGGGGGAAGAATTTGGTATTTACCCTGTTTCTGTCGCTGATGATGATCCCCAATGAGCTGGTGATCATCACGAACTTCGCCACCATCACCAATCTGGGGATGAGGAACACCTATCTGGGCCTGATCCTTCCCTCGGTGACATCGGTGTTCTACATTTACCTGCTCAGGGAGAACTTCGCCCAGGTGCCGGACGAGCTGTATTACGCCGCCAAGGTGGACGGCACGGGGGACTTTAAGTACCTGGTGAAGGTGATGATCCCCATATGCCGGCCCACCATCGTGACCATCATCATACTCAAGGTCATCGAGTGCTGGAACTCCTACGTGTGGCCCCGGCTCATCACAGACGACGCCAATTACTATCTGGTGTCCAACGGCATACAGGAGATCCGGGAAAACGGATTCGGCCGGGCCAATATCCCCGCCATGATGGCGGCGGTGGTGGTCATATCCGTGCCGCTGATCGTGCTGTTTCTGATCTTCCGCAACAAGGTGATGGCGGGCGTGTCGAGAGGGGGCATCAAGGGATGAGCATGCGAAAATGGGCCTCTCTGCTGGCGGCGCTTGTGCTGTGCGCGGCGGCGCTTTGTGGGTGCCACGGATCCCAGGAGGTCAGCGACTTCGTGATCCCCGCCTCCTTCGACGAGAGCCGGGAGTACGAGATCACCTTCTGGGCCAAGAACGACACCAACAAGACCCAGATGGAGATATACAAAAAGGCCATCGCGGATTTCGAGAGCCTGTATCCCAATATCAAGGTGAACATGCGGCCGTATACCGATTACAGCCGGATATACGAGGACGTGATCACCAATATCCCCACCCGCACTACGCCCAACGTGTGCATCACCTACCCGGATCACATCGCCACATATTTGACCGGCACCGGCACGGTGGTGCCCCTGGACGGGCTGTTCGCGGACGAGAAGTACGGACTGGGGGGCACGGAGCTCAAGTTCGACTCCCCCAGGGCGGAGGAGATATCGCCCAAGTTTCTGGAGGAATGTGCCTTCGCCGGGCACCACTACGCTCTGCCCTTCATGCGCTCCACGGAGGCCTGCTACGTGAACAAGACCTTTGTGGAAAAGCTGGGGTATGAGCTGCCCGAGGTGCTCACATGGGACTTCGTGTGGGAGGTCTCGGAAAAGGCCATGGAGAAGGATGAGGAGGGCAATTATCTGGTCAACGGCCAGAAGGTGATGATCCCCTTCATCTATAAGTCCACGGACAATATGATGATCCAGATGCTCAGGCAGCTGGACGCGGGGTATTCCACCGACCAGGGCGAGGTGCTTCTGTTTAACGACACTACCCGCTCGATCCTCAAGGAGGTGTCCCTCCACGCCAGGAGCGGGGCCTTCTCCACCTTTAAGATCTCCAGCTACCCCGCCAACTTCCTGTGCGCCGGGCAGTGCATATTCGCCATAGACTCCACCGCCGGGGCCACCTGGATGGGCACCGACGCGCCGCTGTCCGACATCAGCAAGGATTCCCTGGTGCGGTTCGAGACGGAGGTCATGGCCGTGCCCCAGTTCGACACGGACAATATGCGCATGATCTCCCAGGGGCCCTCCGTGTGCGTGTTCAACAAGGACGATCCCCAGGAGGTCATGGCCAGCTGGCTGTTCGCCCAGTACCTGCTGACCGACGGGGTGCAGATCGCCTATGCCCAGACGGAAGGATACGCCCCGGTGACGCTGAAGGCCCAGGGGACCGAGGAATACAAGGACTATCTGGCCCGGAGGGGCGAGAACAACACCACCTATTACAGCGTGAAGATCGACGCCACAAGGCTTTTGCTTGACCACACGGACGACACCTTCGTGACCCCCGTCTTTAACGGCTCCGCGTCGCTTCGGGACGCGGCGGGCACGCTGATCGAGAACGTGGTGAAGGCCACGAGGAAAAAGACCGAGGTGGACGACGAGTACCTGACCACCCTATTTTCCAAGACCTTCACACAGAAGCACCTGGATCAGGTGGGCGCGTCCACCCAGGGGAAGGCCGAGCTGGGGCCCCTGCCCAAGGGATCCGTGGCGCTTCTGACGGCGCTGGTGTGCGTGTGGGCCATGCTGGGCATCGGGGCGCTGGTGGGCTGGCGCAGGAGCAAAAAGAAGGGGAAATAACCCGGGGTCCATGGATTTATAACATTGCCGGAGTATAATGTGGGCGTTCCCAAAGGGAACCGTTCGTTTCCACAATGGACAAACAAGGAGGAGACAAAATGAAGAAGGTATTCGCGTTTGCTCTGGTGCTGGCTATGGCGCTGTGCGCTGTGGCGTATGCGGAAGAAACCGCCGTGACCACCTACGCCGAGTTCACCGAGGCTGAGGTGGGCACCACCGTGACCATCGAGACCTACGTGCAGGCCAAGCAGGGCTGGTGGAAGGACCAGGCCACCATCTACACCCAGAACGAAGAGGGCGCGTATTTCCTGTACAATATGCCCATCTCTCAGGAAGACTACGACCTGCTGGTGCCCGGCACCAAGATCCGTGTGACCGGCGACAAGGCCGAGTGGGCTGGCGAAGTGGAGCTGTCCTTCCCCGCCGCGGACGAGCTGGAAGAGGGCGAGAAGGTCTACGAGATCCTGGAGGGCGAGTATGTGGCCGAGGCCACTGACGTGACCGCTCTGCTGGGCACTGACGAGCTGGTCAACGAGATGAACAAGAAGGTGAGCTTCAAGGGCCTGACCGTGGAGTCCTACACCTACACCGACGGCGACGCCGCCACCGACACCGGCGCGGCCTTCGCCTATGGCTGGAACGGCTCCGGCGAGGAAGGCACCGACGCGGATCTGTATTTCCAGGCCTCCATCGACGGCACCACCTACACCTTCACCGTGGAGTACTATCTGTGCAACGAGACCACCGAGGTCTATGACGCCGTGCGCAGCCTGAACGTGGGCGACGTGATCGACCTGGAAGGCTTCCTGTATTGGTACAACGGCGCCAATCCCCACATCACCGCCGTCACCGTGAAGTAATCGACACCACACATGGAAGGCCCGCTGCCGATGAAGCAGCGGGCCTTTTGTCATGCCGTGAAAGGTCGGGAGTACGGATTGCTTCGTTGACCCTATGGGCCGCCTCGCAATGACGGAGGTTTTTGGCCTGATCCTGTCCGTGTTCCGCTCAATGGAAGTGGCCTTACTGCCGTTGAGGGCTACGGATTGCTTCGTTGGCCC
>CADAGW010000121.1 GCA_902787475.1 uncultured Eubacteriales bacterium | reverse complement strand
CCCGCCAGGCGTTTCCCTGCCATGGCGGGGCGGCCGCGGGCTGACGAAGCGATCCGTTCCTTTTTTCCCTCAATCCCCGGCTGTTTCCGACGGCACGGCGATCAGGTGATCCCGATCCAGCGCCGTGATCCTCTCACAGCACATGTCCCGGCCCCATCCGGCTGTCCTGTCCCGCATGTGCCGCCCGTAGAGGATATACCACTCCCCGTCATATTCCGTCACGCAGGCGTGCCCGCATCCGGTGATGCCGTGCCGCCCCTGCAAAAGGATGTTGTCGTGGTCAAAATCCCTGGGCAGTATATACGGCCCCAGGGGATGCCGCCCCCAGGCATACCGCATGGCGTACCGGTAATCCATCACGTCGTATATGGCCCAGGAAAACAGATACCGGTCCCCATACCGTACAATATCCGGCGCTTCATTATATATGGACTTGTCCTCTATGTCGGGATGATGGCTGAACTGGCTGTATATCATGTCTGACAGACACACCATATCCCCCACGAACCGGGCCCCGTGGGGCGATAATTCCACCTCGCCCGCCATGCACTTTCCCTGCCCGAAGGCGAAATACACCCGCCCGTTTTCGTCCTTCACGAACGCCGGATCGATGGTCTGAAAGGGGTAATCCTTCTTGGCGATGAACGGCCGCCCCAGTATGTCCCTGTATTCCCCGTCCGGCCGGTCACACACCGCGATGCCGATCTGCTGGTCGGCGCAGAACGCCAGGTAAAACAGCCCGTCCTTCTCCACCATGGCCGGGGCCCAGGCCTTTTCGCGGGCCCATGCGACCTTTTCAAGATCCAGTATCACCCTGGGCTCCGACCAATTTGCCAGATCCTCCGACACCCACGCCACGAACTCCCGCCCCGGCCTTGTTCCCCCGCCGGTGGCGGACATATAATACTTCCCCATATGCTTCAATACGCAGGGGTCTCCCGCCTTCTCTTTCACGATGGGATTTTTCATCTCCGCCGCTCCTTTCCTTTGTTTATCCGCTTTCCATCATTATATTCCCTTTGCCCGCGCCCGTCCCCTGCCCGCCGCCCCGCCGCCAGTGTTAAACATTCTGAAAACAGTACATTAAATACGTTGTGTTTTTCCATTTGCTGTGATAATATGAAATGTTGTAAGGTGGAACAGTATATTTCCCCCTCCCACGCCCATCCGGCCCGGGGGAGAGGCCTGTGATATGGAGGTTTCGATATGGAGCTTTGCGCCAGAAAAGACGTGCCCGAAAAGGAAAAATGGGACCTTTCCCTGATCTACCCCTGCGAGGAGAAGATGTGGGAGGAGCTGGAACAGACCAAGCCCGCCGCCCAGGCCATATTGGATGCCTACAAGGGCCGCCTGGGCGAAGCCGCCAATATCGTCTCCTGCCTTGACGAGGTGGAAAAGATCTACCTGGCCATGAACCGGCTCTACTCCTACTCCGGGCTGGCTCTCGAGGCGGACTACACCGACAACGCCCTTCGCGAGCGGGATGAAAAGGTGTCCTCCGAGCTGACCCGCATTGAAAAGGACCTGTCCTTCGTGGACAGCGAAATCCTCATGGCCCCGGACGATGAGCTCAAAAAAGCCATAGACCTGGCCAAGGGCTCCCGGCGGTACCTTCAGGACCTCCTGGCCCAAAAGCCCCACCGCCTCTCCCCGGAGACGGAAAAGGTGCTCTCCGCCCTCTCCCGGTCTCTGGACGTGCCCTACACGGTCTACAACACCATGAAGCTGGCGGACATATCCTTTGACCCCTTCACGGTCAGCGGCAGGGAATACCCCCTTGGCTATTCCCTCTACGAGGACGACTACGAGCTGGAGGCGGACACCTCCGTGCGCCGTGCTGCCTTCAAGGCCTTTTACGGCACCCTGAAAAAATACGAAAACACCACCGCCGCGGCCTACAACGCCTGCGTCACCCAGGAAAAGACCCTCTCGGAGCTTCGGGGCTATCCCGACGTGTTCACCAGCCTCCTCTTCCCCCAGAAGGTGACCCGGGAGATGTACGACCGCCAGATCGACGTGATCACGGAGCGGCTGGCGCCCCACATGCGCCGCTACGCCCGCCTGCTGGGCAAGGTGCACGGGCTGGACCAGATGACCTTTGCCGACCTCAAGATCGCCGTGGATCCGGAATACGACCCCAAGGTCACCATTGACCAGTCCAGATCCTACATCCGGGACGCCCTGTCCATACTGGGCAGCGACTATGTGGACATGGTGGATCAGGCCTACGACCAGAGATGGGTGGACTTCGCCCGCAACAAGGGCAAGAGCACCGGCGGCTTCTGCTCCGGCCTCTACCAAAAGAATTCCTTCATCCTCCTCAACTGGAACGCCCGCATGTCCGACGTCTTTACCCTGGCCCACGAGCTGGGCCACGCCGGGCAGGAGATGTACACGGACGCCGCCCAGTCCTACTACGACTCCAGCCCCTCCATGTACCTGGTGGAGGCTCCCTCCACCATGAACGAGCTGCTCCTGGCCCATTACCTCAATACCACCAGCCAGGACAAGCGGTTCCGCCGCTGGGTGCTCTCCAGCCTCATCAGCAACACCTACTACCACAACTTCGTCACCCACCTTCGGGAGGCCTGGTACCAGAGAGAGGTCTACCGCATCGTGGACGGCGGCGGCAGCGTGAACGCGGATACCCTCAGCGACATCTTCCGCAAAAATCTTGAGCTGTTCTGGGGAGACGACGTGGTCATCCCCGATGGCGCGGAGCTCACCTGGATGCGCCAGCCCCACTACTACATGGGCCTGTACTCCTACACCTACAGCGCCGGCCTCACCGTGGCCACCCAGGCCATGCTGCGCATCGAAAAAGAGGGCCAGAGGGCCGTGGACGACTGGAAGAAGTTCCTCGCCGCCGGCGGCAGTCTGGACCCTGCGGCCATGGCGGCCCTGGCCGGCGTGGACATCACCACCGACGGCCCCTTAAACGCCACCATAGACTACATCGGCTCCCTGATCGACGAGATCTGCCGCCTGACGGAGGAGATCGACGGCATCCGCCTGTGACATCCAAGGGGGAATGATGGACACGTACAGCCAGGAGCAAAGGCATTTTCTCTGGCTCAGCGAGTCGCTGGGCTCCGCCTCCCAGGCGCTGGACAGAGTGTTGGCCCTTTTCGGCAGTCCCGAGCCGGTGTGGGAGGAGCCGGAGAGCTTTTCCCCCTTCATGCAGCCCGCCCAGTACAAGCGGCTCATGGACAACCACTCCGAGGCCTGGATAGACGACAGGCTTGACCAGGTGGAAAGCTGCGGGGCCCGGGTCATCTTTTCAGGAGACCCGGACTATCCTGTCCTTCTCGCCCGCATCCCCGACCCGCCGTCCCTTCTCTACGTCCGGGGCAGTCTCCCCGCCGACATGGCCCGCGCCGTGGGCATCGTGGGCACCCGGCGTCCCTCCCGGGACGGCGTCAAGACCGCCCGGGAGCTGGCCCATGACGTATCCGACGCGGGCGTCACCGTGGTCAGCGGCCTGGCCCGGGGCATAGACGCCGCGGCCCACGAGGGCGCCATGCTGGGACAGACGGGCACCCTGGCGGTGCTGGGCTTTGGGGTGGACATCCGCCAGCCCGCCGAGAACGCGGGCATGTTCGACCTGATCGTGTCAAAGGGCGGGGCGCTGGTCAGCGAGTATCCCCCGGGCACGGCCCCCTTCGCGGGCAATTTCGTCCGCAGGAACCGGATCATCAGCGGCCTGAGCCAGGGCACGGTGCTGGTGGAGGGGGCGGAGGATTCCGGGGCCATGATCACCCTGAAGGACGCCCAAAAGCAGGGCAGAGTCCGCTTCGCGGTGCCGGGCTCCATATACCAGATCAACAGCACCGCCCCAAACGCCCTTCTTAAGGACGGCGCCCTGTGCGTCACCTGCGCATCGGACATCCTCTCCCGTTTCGGCTGGGACAGAGCCGGGGGAGCGGCGGACGCGCCGGGCAAAAAGCCCAGACCCACCCTTGCGGGCCTGCAGGGCAAAATATACGATCTCCTGGAGATCGAGGACATGGGCTTTTCGGAGCTGGCGGAGGCGGCGGGTCAGGACGCGGCGACCCTCTCCGCCGAGCTCACCATGATGGAAATAGAAGGATATATCACCGCCCTTCCGGGCAACGTATATAGAATCGCAACGTAATGGAGGATCGTCATGACGCAGAAAAAGACGACGTCGGAGGCCAAGAGCCGTTCCGGTCACAAGCTGGTCATCGTGGAGTCTCCCGCCAAGGCCAAGACCATAGGCAAGTTCCTGGGCCGGGGCTACAAGGTGGAGGCCTCCAACGGCCACATCCGGGATCTGCCAAAGAGCCAGCTGGGCGTGGACGTGGAGCACGGCTTCGAGCCCAAATACATCACCATCCGGGGCCGGGGCGAGATACTGGACAGGATCCGCAAGGAAGCCCACTCCGCCAGCCACATCTACCTGGCCACAGACCCTGACCGGGAGGGAGAAGCCATATCCTGGCACCTGGCCAACATACTGGATCTGGACCCCAAGTCCAACTGCCGGGTAGAGTTCAACGAGATCACCTCCAAGGCCGTCAAGGCCGCCATGAAAAAGCCCCGGAGCGTAGACCAGGATCTGGTCAACGCCCAGCAGGCCCGGCGGGTCCTTGACCGTCTGGTGGGCTATCAGATCAGCCCCCTTCTCTGGTCCAAGATCCGCAAGGGCCTCTCCGCCGGGCGGGTGCAGAGCGTGGCCACGGCCATGATCTGCGACCGGGAGCGGGAGATCGAGAGCTTCGAACCGGAGGAGTACTGGGTCATCACCGGCACCATGGACGTGGACGGGGTCAAGGCGTCCGCCCGGTTCGTGTCTTTGGACGGAGTGGGGGACATCCATACCAGAGAACAAGCCGATCAGGCCCTGTCCCGGGCCCGGGCGGCCTCCTTTACCGTCACAAGCGTCAAGCGGGGCGAGAGGCGGCGGCATCCGGCCCCTCCCTTTACCACCTCCAACCTCCAGCAGGAGGCCTCCCGCAAGCTGGGCTTCACCGCCCTTAAGACCATGCAGATCGCCCAGACCCTCTACGAGGGCGTGGACATCGAGGGCGAGGGCACCCAGGGTCTGGTCAGCTACATCCGTACCGACTCCACCCGGGTCTCCGACGAGGCCATAGAGGCCGTCAGGGCCATGATCGCCCAGAAATACGGCGAGGCCAGCCTGCCCGAGACGCCCAACGTATACAAATCCCGCAAGACCGCCCAGGACGCCCACGAGGCCATACGGCCCACCGACATGGAGCGCTCCCCGGACAGGATCAAATCCTCCCTCACAAGGGATCAGTATAAGCTCTACAAGCTGGTCTACGACCGGTTCGTATCCAGCCAGATGAACAGCGCCGTCTACGACACCCTCACCGCCGACTTCGAGGGAGACGGGGTGCTCATGCGCTTCTCCGGCCAGAAGCTGCGGGAGCCGGGCTTCACCCTGGTCTACGTGGAGGGCAGCGACGACGAGAGCGACGAGGAGGACGTGCGCCTGCCGGATCTGTCCGAGGGCACCCGTGCCGCCCTCATCGACGCCGACGCTGAGCAGAAATTCACCCAGCCGCCTCCACGCTACACCGAGGCCAGCCTGGTCAGGGCCATGGAGGAAAAGGGCATAGGCCGCCCCTCCACCTACGCCCCCACCATCGGCACCATCATGGGCCGGGGCTACATCGCCCGGGAGAACAAGCGGCTCTATCCCACGGAGCTGGGCATCGTGGTCAACGACGTGATGCAGGAGCACTTCCCCGACATCGTGGACATCCAGTTCACCGCCGACATGGAGGAAAAGCTGGACCAGGTGGAAAGCGGCGAGGCGGACTGGCGTCAAATCACCGCCGAGTTCTACGGCCCCTTCAAAGAGAGCCTTGACAAGGCCGAGAAGGCCATGGAAAAGGTGGAGCTGGTGGACGAGGTCAGCGACGTGCCCTGCGAAAAGTGCGGGGCCATGATGGTCTACAAGATGGGCCGCTACGGCCGTTTCCTGGCCTGCCCCAACTTCCCGGAGTGCCGCTTCACCAAGGCCATCCTCACCTACATCGACGCCCCCTGCCCCCAGTGCGGAGCCCGCATCCTGGAACGGGTCAGCAAAAAGGGCCGCAAGTTCTACGGCTGCGAGCGCTACCCCGAGTGCGATTTCGTCTCCTGGGAGCAGCCCGTGGCGGACAAGTGCCCCCAGTGCGGCGGCCGCATGGTCTTAAAGCGGGGCCGCAAGGGAGAGATCTTCCACATCTGCGTCAACGAAGAGTGCCGCTGCCGGGTGGAAGTGG
>CADAGW010000120.1 GCA_902787475.1 uncultured Eubacteriales bacterium | reverse complement strand
CCCAGAGGAACGAAGGGACGATGCAATTCGGCTCCTGTCAGTGGGTCAGTCGGATACGAAACGGTATACGTGAATAGATCAAACATATGAACGCCGGCGGTCTTTTTGGACTGCCGGCGCTTCTGTGTGGGGTTGGGAGGGGTTATTCCGGGAAATCCTGGTCCATTTTTTCCATGGCACGGTCCCGCCAGGCCTCGTTGAGCCACTGGCAGGGGGCCCACCATTCCGGCATGCCGGGGAGGACCAGGCCGCCGTCTACGCGCAGGACGGTGCCGGTGACGTAGGAGCTGTCGTCGCCGCAGAGGTAGTGTACCGCCTGGGCCACGTCCCGGGGCTGACCCATTCGGCCAAGGGGGATGGTGTCCTCTATGGGCCAGTAGGGCCTGCCGTTTACCAGGTCGCCGGGCTTGACGTTTTGATGCTGGAAATCCCGCACCCGGGTGGCTCCGGGCGCCACGCAGTTGACCCGTATGCCGTAGCGGGACAGATCCAGGGCCATGGATTCGGCGGAGCGCTCCACGGCGGCCTTGATGCCGCCGTAGAGGAAATCGTCGGGATGGGCGGATCGGGCCCGGGTACTGGTGATGAACACGATGCTGCCCTTGACGCCGCGGCGAACCATGTGGCGGGCCGCCTCGCCGGCGGAGAGCATGTAGCCTAAATAGTTGGTATCCAGTATGGACTGCAGCTCGGAGCGGGTGGTGGAGAGTATGGAGTGCCGCCCGTCCCGGCCCGCGTTGCACACGTAGGCGTCCAGGCCGCCCATGAGCTGTATGGCCTGGCGTACCATGGCCTCGGGGGCTCCCTCCTGCTCAAGGTGGGCCTCCAGCACGTGGCATGTGCCGCCTGACGATTCGATCATGCCGCGGGTCTCTTCCGCGCCGCCCGCGTGGCTGTGGTAGGTGAAGGTCACCTCCCAGCCCTGCTGGGCCATATACAGGGCGATGCCCCGGCCGATGCCGCTGGAGCCGCCTGAAACCAGCACCTTTTTCATGCGCATGTCCTCCTCGATGGGGTTATGGCCTGGCCAGCGTGCCGTCGGGGCGGCGGCAGTTGGTCCAGGTGGGAAGGGATTCGTCGCAGGGGAACCGGGCGGCCAGCTTTTCGTCGATGTCGATGCCCAGGCCCGGTTTGTCGTTGGCGTAGACATAGCCGTGGTCCAGCCTCGGGCAGCCGGGGAACACGTCCTCCAGCGCCGGGGTCAGGCCCGCCCATTCCTGTATGCCGAAATTCCAGCTGGTCAGATCCAGGTGGATGTTGGCCGCGTGGCCCACAGGGGATACGTCGCCGGGGCCGTGCCAGGCGGTGCGCACGCCGAAGGCCTCGCACACGTGGGCCAGCTTGCGGGCGGGGGTGATGCCGCCGATCTGGGAGATGTGGCAGCGGATGTAGTCTATGAGCCGCCGCTGTATGAGGGGCAGGTATTCGCTGGGGTTGTTGTACAATTCGCCCATGGCGATGGGGGTGCAGGTCTGCTGGCGCATTTGGGCGAACCACTCGCCCTGCTCGGGGGAGAGGGCGTCCTCCAGGAAGAACAGCCGGTAGGGCTCCAGGGCCTTGGCCAGGCGGATGGCCTCGGTGGGCTCCAGGTGCTCGTGGACGTCGTGGCACAGCTCGATGCCGTAGCCGAAGCGCTCCCGCATGGCGGCGAACAGGTCGATGACGGAATTCTGATACTGGAGAGGATCGTAATAGGCGCCGCGGCAGGCGCCGATGGGCTTCATGTCCTCCAGCCGCTGGCGCTCCCCGCCGTTGCCGCCGTAGCCGCCGTACTGGACCCGGACCACCTGTACGCCGTCCTCCAGGAACGCCTGCACCCGGTCGCCCACCTCCTCCATGGTGCGGCCGTCGGCGTGGCGGTAGACCCTGACGCCCTCCCGGGCCTTGCCGCCCAGCAGCTCATAGAGGGGGAGGCCCGCCCGCTTGCCGGCGATGTCCCACAGGGCCATGTCCACGCCGGAGAGGGCGTTGCCGAGAACGGGGCCGTTGCGCCAGTAGGGGGAGACGGTGACCATCTGCCAGATGTCCTCGATGCGGGTGGGATCCTGGCCCACCAAGAGGGGCTTCATGTAGCGATCTACCTCGTGGGCCACGGTGAGGAAGCGCTGGGTGTAGGTGGCGCAGCCCAGGCCGTAAAGGCCCGGCTCGCTGGTCTCCACCTTGACCACCACCAGGGGGATGTTTTGGGGCGCGGTGCAAATGGCTCGAACGTCTGTGATGGTGAGGGACATGGACAGACCTCCTTTTTTGATAACGTGTCGGTGTGGCAGACGGGAAGGGATCAGGCCTTGTGCCGGGGGACGGGGCCGGTGGTGGTGCCTTCCACAAATCGGGTGGGCACCACCACGGGGGCGTGGTGGGCCAGGGGGGCCTCCATGCCCTCGTAGAGGAGCTGGGCCACGGTGCGGCCTATGGCGGACCAGTCCTGGGCGATGGTGGTGATGTGCTTGTCGGAGATCATGGCGGCCCATTCGTCGTCGTCGAAGCCGCAGACGCTGATGTCCTCCGGCACCCGAAGGCCCAGCTCCCTGCAGGACTGGAGCACGTAGTAGGCGATCTCGTCGTGTTCGCAGACGATGGCGGTGACGCCCTTTTCCCTCAGATCGGTAATGGCGGAGGCCATGCTCTGGGGATTCTGGGGCGGCAGGGCCCGCCGGGCGGGGGTCATGTCGGTGATCACCAGGGAGGCGTCGGGGCGGATGCCCGCGTCCGAAAGGCCCAGTATGTAGCCGGAGTACCGGTCCCCCAGGGTCTCCCGGGCGGTGATGGGTATGCCGGACAAAAAGGCGATGCGCCGGTGGCCCAGGGCCGTCAGGTGGCGCACCAGCTCCCTCTCGCCCCCCAGGTTGTCGCTGGTGACGCTGGCGAAGTAGGGGTAGCGGCTGGGCAGGTCCATCAGCACCACGGGCTTGCCGCTGAACATCAGCTCGTTCAGGGTGTCCAGGTGGATGTCGTCGGTGTAGGGGTAGTAGGCGATGCCGGATATGTCCATTTGGGTGAGGCGCTGGAGGATGAAGCGGCCCCGGTTGTCGCCGTTTTCGGCGGAGATATATACGGAGGTGAAGTAGCCCAGGGCGTTTAAGTAGTTGGTGGCTTCCTGATAGGTGGCCATCAGGCCCGTGCGGGCGATGTTGAAGGGCACCACGAAGGCCACCACGTGGCCCGGGCCCGTGCGGGCGGCCTGGGGGGAGGGCTGGGGCTCCTGGTTCTGGTAAATGTCGGGATTGACGAAGCTGCCCACGCCCCGCTTGCGGGTGAGAATCCCCTGGCTCTCCAGCTGGGAGAGGGCGTGCCGCACCGTGATGCGGCTGACGCCGAAGCGCTGCATCAGATCCGCCTCGGTGCAGATGGGGGTGTCGAAGGAAAAGGCCCCCGTGCGGATCTGCTCCATGATATATTCCACGATCCTGCCGTAGAGCGGCCTGCGCGACGACTGAATGGTGCTGTTTTCGTCCATGGGTACACATCCTTTATGATATAGGAGGGAACGGGGGGCGGGCAGGGCCGGTCCATCGTTCCGCCTTACTATTATACACTATATCATACAAAAAAGCAAATGTAATAACAAACGTGTTAATTATTTGGTACAATTCTGGAGATCAACGGGATTTTCACCAAAATGTACGGTTTTTTGGGATTTTACCCTTGACAGGAGGAGGTTTGCGTGCTATATTTATTATAATAAATCGAGGCCGAGGGGAGGGAATCGCCGTGCCGTCGAATACAAAACATAGGACAAAAAGGCGGATAGGCAATACATTTTCCCAGCACAAGCAGATGCTTTTGATGGCTCTGCCCGCCGCGGCGCTGCTGTTTATGTTCAGCTATATGCCCATGTTCGGCACGTTGATCGCCTTTAAGCGGTACAAGGTGAAGCAGGGCATACTGGGCAGCAAGTGGATGGATCCCCTGTTCCGGAATTTCGAGATATTGTTCAGACCCGGCTCCCAGGCCATCGTGGCCATACGGAACACTCTTCTTCTGAACCTGATGTTCATCGCTGTGGGTACGGTGTTTGCCGTGTTCCTGGCGCTGATGTTCAACGAGCTCAATAACCGCTCCTACAAAAAGCTGACCCAGAGCCTGTCCTTCCTTCCGTATTTTATATCCACCGTGGTGGTGGGCATATTTGCCCAGGCCCTGCTGGGATATGAAAACGGCACCATCAACGCCCTGATGGCGTCGGCGGGGGCCGACAAGATCAACTTTTACGCCAGGCCGGAGCTGTGGCCGCTGATCCTGCTGGCGGTCAATATATGGAAGGGGGCGGGGTACTCGTCGGTGGTGTATCTGGCCGCCATTACCGGCATAGACGGCACCCTCTACGAGGCGGCCCGGATCGACGGGGCCACCAAGAGGGACGAGATATGGTATGTGACGCTGCCCCTTCTGACGCCCACCATTACGGTGATGACCCTGCTGGCCATCGGGCGGATCATGAACGCGGACTTCGGATTTTTCTATAACGTGACGGGGGACAACCCGAATCTGTATCCCACCACGGACGTGCTGGATACCTATATTTACCGGACCCTCAGAAAGACCGGGGACATGGGCATATCCTCCGCCGTGGGCCTGTTCCAGTCCACCTGCTCGCTGATACTGGTGCTCATCAGCAATTTCTTCGCCCGCCGCATCGACGAAAGCTCCGCGCTGTTCTGATAAGGAGGGATCGTATGCAATCCACATCCGCTTTGCCCGCCCGGCGGGGACGCCGATTCCGCTTCAGCGGCTGGCAGCTGTTCGTGGCGCTGTTTACCGGGGTGTTCGCCCTGATCTGCCTCTATCCCTTCCTGCTGGTGATATCCGGGTCCTTTACGCCCAAGGAGGAGGCCATCCGCCAGGGGTTCAGGCTGTTTCCCGGGCGGTATACCACCGCGGCCTACGAGGCGCTGTTCATAAACGGGCGGTCTATCGTAAACGGCTATAAGATCACGGTGTTCGTGACGCTGGTGGGGACGGTGGTGTCCCTGTTCGTCAACTCCATGATGGGGTGGGTGGTGTCGAGAAAGGAGATGCCCTGCCGGAAGATCCTGAATATATATGTGCTCTTTACCATGCTCTTTTCCGGCGGCATGGTGCCCTGGTACATCATATGCGTGAACATACTGCACCTGAAAAACACCATATTCGCCCTGCTTCTGCCCTCCATGGTCAGCGCGTGGAACATATTCCTATTGAGAAACTATTTTACCTCGGTGCCGGAGGAGATGTATGAATCGGCCCGGATCGACGGGGCCAGGGACTTCCGCATATTCGCCCAGATCTATCTGCCCCTGTCATAGCCCGTGCTGGCCACGGTGACGCTGTTTACGGCGCTGGGGTACTGGAACGACTGGTGGCTGGGACTGATGCTGATGGACGACGCCGATATGTATCCTTTGCAGCTGCTGCTTCGCAACATCGTCTCGAACATACAGTTCCTTCAGACCATGGAGCCCAATCCCCAGATCCAGCAGATGATGGCCACCATACCCGGCGACGGCGTGAAGATGGCGCTGGTGATACTGACCACGGGGCCCATACTGCTTCTGTATCCCTTCCTGCAGCGGTATTTTGTGAAGGGCATCATGGTTGGCGCGGTGAAGGGGTAAAAACGTGATTTGCACAGCGGCGCTGTGTGATCAATATTTGAAAAGGAGGACTCCCCATGAAACGTATCCTGTCTCTGGTCCTGACCCTGGCCCTGGCGATGAGCCTGGCGGCCTTCGTTCCGACCTATGCGGAAGGCGACCTGGAGCATGTGACGCTGAAGATCATCTTCCCCGGCGACAAGAAGGCCGCCACCGACGAGGTGTGGGCCGCCATCTCCGAGAAGTTCGCCGATCAGCTGAACTGCGACTTCGAGGTGCAGTGCATCCCGCTGGACGACTATGCCCAGAAGCTGCTGGTCATGGCCGGCGCCGGCGAAAGCTGGGACCTGAACTTTGACTCCAACTGGACCGGATACTACAACATGAAGGCCCAGGAGGCCTACATGGATCTGTCCGAGCTGCTGCCCCAGTACGCGCCCAATCTGTACGCCGCCTATCAGGCGTCCGGCGCTCTGGCCGCCGCCACCGACAACCAGGGCCGCGTGACCGCCCTGCCCTGGACCATGTCCATGAACAACCGCACCTTCTTCCAGTGGCGCGGCGACCTGATCACCAAGGCCGGCCTGGATGTCAAGCCCGAGGACATCAACACCACCGAGGACGTGCTGGAGCTGTGCCGCAAGCTGAACGACCCCGAGTGCAAGGTGATGTATCTGGAGGACACCGACGCCTACAAGGAGCGGGCCATGATGGCCAAGACCATGCAGGACGAGGGCATCATCTGGGGCGACGTGCTCACCGACAAGCGGGATCACAACGACCTGATCAACGAGGGCATGCTGATCACCAAGTGGGGCACCCACGAGTTCTCCCACCAGAACCGCGCCTGGGTGGAGGAGGACGCCTACTGGGCCTTCAACGACCTGTATGTGGATCACAAGTACGCCAACCGCACGCCTCTGGCCAACGCCATGTGCATCCCGGAGACCAGCGAGAACCCCGAGCGGGTGCTGATGTTCATGGATCTGATGGAGACCAACCAGGAGCTGTACGACATGGTGCACTACGGCATACTGGGCAAGACCTATGAGCTGACCGAGGAAGGCGAGGCCGTGTTCCCCGAGGGCATGAACGGCTCCAACAGCAACTACATGGAGTGGATCGGCCGCTGGGGTCTGTGGAAGCCCCAGTTCATGCGCCCCGACTTCTCCTACGGCCCCGGGTTCTGGGCTGAGGAGGCCGCCTACGCCGCTTCCAACCCCAACAACGTGATCAATCCCCTGGACGGCTTCTCCCTGAACGTGGACGACATCAACATCGAGATCGCCGAGCGCAACCAGATCCACGACGACGCCGAGAAGCTGCTGAGCGTGGGCCTGGTGGACGACGTGGACGCCACCATCGCCAAGCTGCAGGCCGATCAGCAGGCCGCCGGCCGCGACAAGGTGCTGGAGGAAGTGCAGCGCCAGATCGACGAATACCTGGGCAAGTAATCTATCTCTCTTTTCTGCCGGCGGCGCTGTCTGTGCCGCCGGCCATTCCATATCATCGGAGGCAGCATATGAGCAGACGGGTTGAGAAGCTGATCGCCAGCATGACTTTGGAGGAAAAGGCGGCCCAGACGGACATGATCCGGGGCGTGACTCTGGCCACGAAGGTCCATCCGGCCCATTTTTGCTCCGTGGATCCGGACAGCGATTTCCACTGGGACCGGGTGGATCAGTGGATCGGGAAAAACGGCATAGGGTTCGTACACGACGTGTATTCCACGCCCCGGGTCCTCAACCGGCTGCAGCGGTACTTCGTGGAAAGGACCCGGCTGGGCATACCCTGCATATTTACCGGGGAGGCCCTGCACGGGCTGTCCTATCCCGGGGCCACGTCCTTTCCCATGCCCATCAGCCTGGGGGCGGCCTTCGACCCGGAACTGACATATGAGGTGGGGCGGGCCATCGCCAGGGAGACCCGGTCGCTGGGGATACACGAGATACTGGCCCCCAACCTGGACGTGGCCAGGGATCCCAGGTGGGGGCGGACGGAGGAGACCTTTGGGGAGGACACGTATTTGTCCTGCCGGATGGCGGAGGCCATCGTGGGGGGCGAGGCGGGGGCGGGGCTGGATTCGGACAGTTCGGTGGCCTGCGAGCCCAAGCATTATCTGGCCCACGGATTCCCCCAGGGGGGCCTCAACTGCGCCAGCGCCAGGTGCGGGGAGCGGGAGGTGAGGAGCGAATACCTGCCCGTGTTCGCCGCCGCCGTGGGGGCGGGCGCGCCGAATATCATGGCCTCCTACAACAACATAGACGGCACGCCCATGGTGTGCTCGAAAAAGTACCTGACGGAAGTGCTGAAGGGAGAACTGGGCCTGAGGGGCTACATCCGTTCCGACTTCGGCGCGGTGAACCGGTTGATCAGCGAACACCGCATGGTGGAGAGGGACGAGGACGCCATTCTGCTGGCGGTGAACGCGGGGCTGGACGTGTCGGGCTTCGATTTTTCGGGCCAGGTGTGGCAGGGCACCCTGTGCCGCCTGGTGCGGGAGGGGAAGATCTGCATGGAGCGGCTGGACGACGCGGGGAGAAGGGTGCTTTCGATAAAGGAGGAGCTGGGGCTGTTCGACCATCCCTATGCCGACGAGGAAGGGTGGAAGGGTGTGATCCGGTGCGAAGAGCATTTGGACACGTGCCTCAAGGCGGCCCGGGAGAGCCTGACGATGCTCAAAAACAATGGCATGCTGCCGCTTGATAAGTCCATACGCCGCCTGGCGGTCATCGGCCCGTCATCGGGGGTTCAGAGGCTGGGCAGCTATGCCTCCGTGCCCTATGGGTACGAGGTGCCCTCCGTGAAGGAGGAGCTGAAAAGGCTCCTGCCGGGGGCGGAGATACGGCAGGAGGACGGGTGCGGTATATCGCCCATGGATTACAGGATGGTGCCGGAAAAATGGCTTCCCGGCGGCGTGGAGCTCACATTTTTCCGGAACGACGACTTCACCGCCCGTCCCGTGGGCGGGGACAGGGCGGCGGTGATACAGTTTAACTGGGGCCTGGCCAAGCCCCATCCGGACATGGCCTTTTCGGGCTACGGCGTGCGTATGAAGGGGACCCTCAGGCCCGACGAGACGTTTGAGGGATTTCTGATACTGCCCGGCCAGGACAGCGTGAGGCTGTGGGTGGATGGGAAGATGGCGATAGACTCCTGGCAGGACGACCGGAAGCGGCCTGCCAGCGCGCCGTTTTCCTTCCGGGCGGGGGAGGCGCACGCCTTTACCATCGACTTTTTGTGCGATGAGGGGGGCAGGCAGGTGTGCCTGGGCTACTCCAAGGCGGGCAGGGGCAGTATGGAAAGGGCGGTGGCCGCGGCGCAGTGGGCAGACGCGGTGGTGATGGTGATGGGAGACGACACCGTGACCAGCGGGGAGGGGATGGACCGGAACGACCTGCGGCTGTATGGGCCCCAGCGGGAGCTGACCCTGACGGTGGGCCGCATGGGCAAGCCCTGCGCGCTGGTGCTGGAGGTGGGAAAGCCGGTGGATCTGACGGAGGAGGAGCCGCTGATGAACGCCATACTCCTGGCATGGTTCGGCGGGGAGAAGGGGGCCAGGGCCATTGCCGAGGCGCTGACCGG